>NZ_VDFO01000031.1:0-34536 GCF_009600995.1 Companilactobacillus halodurans
TTAAACTACAAAACTCCACGGGAACTATTCACTAGTTTCTGTGGAGTTTAGAAATGTACTTTTCTGGTACTGATATATTTCGTATTTATTTTTGGACAAGTGGCTAACTTGTTCTTGTAATTTTCGAATCATTAATTTGCATCAAATACGGGAAATAGTCTTTATTCAATCATATGAAAGGGATTACAATTGACTTAGTTAAAGAAGAAGGAGTGAAGTTTATGTTTTTTATCGATACATCTAGAAACAACAAACCAGTTTACAATGCCATTGTTAACCAATCTTTAGATAACTATTTGGTCAATGATTTACGTTTGCCAGGTCATGGACTGATTCTTTATATCAACAATCCATCCGTAATTATCGGCGTTAACCAAAATGCTTATGCTGAAGTTAACTTCCCTTATCTTAAGAAAAATAAGATTCAATTAGTCAGAAGAACTTCTGGCGGTGGCGCTGTTTATCACGATTATGGCAACTTTATTTTTGAAAATATCGTGATTGGCGACGATGAACATTTTGGCGATTACGCTTATTTTGCTAAACCAATTATTGACGCTTTGCATGACATGGGGGCCACAGGTGTCGAAATGCGTGGTAGAAATGACATTGTCGTTGATGGCAAGAAATTCTCTGGTATGACAATGTTTAAAGTGGGTGATTCATATGCTGCCGGTGGCACATTAATGTTTGACCTCGATATGGAAACTGCTAGCAAGGTTCTCACGCCTGAACAAGATAAGTTGGAATCTAAAGGTGTTAAATCTGTCAATAAGCGAATTACTAACATCAAACCATATCTCGACGAACCCTTCAAAAGCATGTCAGCTAATGACTTCAAAGTTGAACTCTTAAAACGTATCTATCACGTTGACAAGTTATCAGATATTGAAACTTATACCTTGAATGATAAGGACTGGGATATTATTTATTCTCGTTTGGAAGATAAATATGATACTGACGCTTGGAATTATGGTAAGAACCCTGGATTCACCAATTATGTTTCTAAACACTTTGATATCGGAACAGTAGCTTTTAACTTCTCATTAAAAGATAATAAAATTTCCGATGTAAAAATCTACGGTGATTTCATTACCGGTGGCGATATCAGTTTGATTGAAAAAGCTCTTGTCGGTGCCGAATTTGATAAGGATAATTTGGTCAAAGCCTTGTCTTCAGTTGATTTGGCAGCTAATTTAGGTAAGATTGAGCCTGAAACTTTGGCTGATCTTTTATTATCAAAGAAATAAAATTTTTTGGAATACAAAATAATAGCTATGGTAATTACGGATAATTTACCATAGCTATTTTTATTTAACGAATCAAAAAAGCTCCTGCCACAAGAAAAATGATTCCTAATATCAAAGAGAAATAAACTCCATAAAAGACATAAGGTTGGGGATTCTTAACATTTTTCTTGATATTGTAATAAGTTTTTCTAGCGACATATATTTGATATATTCCCATTAGAATAACGATGATTCCAATCAATTCCACAACCATGATATCAGCCCCTTACCATTATCATAGTATAATCTTATCAAATCCATTTAAAAATAATATCAAAACCAACGAAAATAAATAATAATCCAAAAAGCGAGCCATACCAAATTGAAAACTGAATAAATTTAGGAATCCTTTTTTGTGGCGTTGCTTTAATTTTGTAAAGTGATTTACCAGTCAGAAAAATTTGAATACATCCTAAAACAAATAATATTAAAGCGATGAAATATGCCATACTAATCACTACTTTCATAAATAATTTTGCTATTCACATCATAATGATTTTAATGATAATTCCCTACCTAAATGTCTTCAAAATATAGCTTTACCCATAGACAAATTGTCAGGATGATTTTATGACTGTTTTCATCAAAAAATGCTAAAGTCAAATTGCAAAATAAATAGATTAGTAAAGAAAGAACAGATTTCTTATGTTGAGCTTTGGAAAAAAAGTCAATTATCGACCATTACTAGTTAGCCTAAGCCTCGCCTTCATTATCGGCCTGCTATTTAAAATAAATCTATCGTTGAGATCAGGAATAGAAATAGGAACGATTGTTTTCCTATTAGTCTTCTTAGGACATTACCTATTAATTTTACCGATTATCTTCAATTACTGGGATTCCCAAAAAGAAAACATTCGTTATAGCGATAACAAAACGATAAGAACACGCCTAGCTGTCATGTTCTACCCCAGACATCTGCGTCTAAAAGAAATAGCCAAAAATGATATCGTGGCCATCACACTACTTGGATTACCACAAAAAAGCTCTAATCCCAGAAATGACCCAACGGTCTCTGAAGAAACTGGCCTGTTATACAACTTAACTTTATTGATTAATCAACCAATTAAGATTAGATTAACTCTCCGTAATAAAACTGTTGTCGACTTGGATTTATCGAACGACTATGTTAATCGACCAGAAAAAACCTTAGGTAAATTAAATATTTTTTTAAATAGCTTTAATCCTCAACTAATTCATCTCACCACTGAAACCAGAGAATTTTTACATTCTAAATAATTATTGTGCAAACAAAAAATACTCCCTTTATAATTTAAAGGAAGCATTTTTTGAACTAAGGATATCTATTAATGAATAAGCTGTTTCAAAACTAGTCGTTCGTTTAGAAATTTGAACGATGACTTTCCAAAGACGCTTTGTATAATCATTGAAAACTAAATCATCAGCTTGAGCTTGATTTATTTTTTTTATTATTTGCTCAACTTCTTTGTCAAATAATGAACCGCGATATTGTTTATCACGCATTTCACGAACCTTATCTTCAAGATACCTACTAGTCTCCTGATTGATATTAGATTCATTGATTTGCTTAGTAAATGAGAGCTCGAATTCAGTTAACAGAGTCAACATTAGTTTTTGTTTAGAATAATCCATTTGTATTTTCACCCGTATATTAATATAACTGATTTTCTTAATAATAGATACCATTTTTGTATGATTATCTAGTGTATAATTAAGCGTATACACTTTTTATTAAATATTTGGAGATTATGATATGAACAAACAATTCTACAAAAGTATCAATTTTTGGTATGCTATCGCCATGTTGATAGTTGGCTTGATTTTTATTGACCATTCTACCAAATCCACTTGGATTTTGATTGATGCAATTTTCATTATTGCTGCTATCGTTTTCTTTTTATTGAGTCTCTTTAGAAAACCCAAACCTAAGAAGAAAAACCAAAGACCTCTTTTATAGAAAATTTCACTTTCTACTATTATATAGCGTGAATTTTGCTTCCATGTTATTATTTAGACAGTTTATGAAAGGATGGTATTAGAATCATGCGCTTAAAAGCAAATATCATTACACTTATTAAATAATACAAAGGCATTATTAACCCTGGGGTAAATAGTGCCACCAGGAGGATTTATGACTGAATCTAAATTAACATATGAAAAAACTCGTGTCATCGTCGCTGGAGTTAGCCACTTACAGCCTGACTTCGAATATACGATGCAAGAATTGGCTGCTCTAGTTGAAGCAAACAACATGGAAGTAGCTGATACAATCACTCAAAATGCCGACAGCGTTAGTGGTGCAACTTACTTTGGTTCTGGTAAAGTTAGTGAAATCAAAGAAATTGCCAACGCCGACGACGTTTCAATCATCGTTTTAAATGATGAATTGACACCTTCACAAATTAGAAATCTTGAAAAAGAAACTAAATTAAGTTTCATGGACCGAACCGAATTGATCCTCCAAGTTTTCTCCAATCGTGCTCAAACGAAACAAGCCAAACTTCAAGTTGAAATTGCTAAGTTGCAATATCAGCTACCTAGAATTCACCCTTCAGGTAACCCATTGGATCAGCAATCTGCTTCCGGTGGACTCGCTAACCGTGGTGCTGGTGAATCAAAACTAGAACTCGACAGACGTGTCATTAGAAATCGAATCACTGCTCTACGTAACGACCTTAAAACGGTCGACAAGACAGTTGATGTTCAAAGCAGACGTCGAACTAATACTTCCTTACCGCTAGTTTCCTTAGTTGGATATACGAATGCTGGTAAGTCGACGACAATGAACGGTATCTTGAATTTTAATAAAGACGATTCTAATGATCGAAAAGTCTTTGAAAAGAATATGCTTTTTGCTACGCTTGATACCAGCGTTCGACGCATCGACCTTGAAGATAATACCAGCTTTCTACTTTCCGATACTGTTGGTTTCGTCAGCAAATTGCCACATAATTTAGTTGAATCATTTAAGACGACCTTAAAAGAAGCTAAAGATGCTGACTTATTGATTCAAGTAATCGATGTCAGTGATGAACATTGGAAGAATATGTTGGAAGTTACTGAAAAGACATTGAAAGAAATTGGCGTCATCGACAAACCAATGATCTATGCTTTCAATAAAGCTGATTTGAAGCCAGGACAAAAGTTCCCAGCTATCGAAGGCGACAATATCTATTACTCAGCCATTGACAAATCGTCAATCGAAAAATTAGTTTACTTAATCAAACAAAAGATTTTTGTCAATTATAAAAAGACCGAATTATTGATTCCTTACAGCGATCAAAAAATAACTGATGAAATCCTTAAAAACTCCCAAGTTATCAAGAAAGACTTCACGAATGATGGTTCTTTGATCACAGCTAATCTAAGTAAGACAGAATTAGAAAAATTTAATAAATATATCCAAGCAGAGATATCTGATTAACAGATATTTCTGTTTTTTTTTGCATTTTAAGCCATATTGTATTATTATTTTATAAACATTAGATTTTTTCTAATTAAGGGCTATTGATTTTAATATTCATTAGTGTATTCTAAGAATAATTATTTTAGGGAGGTTAAACAATGAAATTTAAGAAGTATTTACTTGCATTGTTACCAATATTTCTATTCGCATTAGTGCTAAATGGCTGTGGTTCTTCTTCTGAAAAAGATAGTAAAAGTACCCTCTCCATTAGTTCTAGCGATGTTATCGCAACAATGGATTCATCAATGAACACCGATGTTATTGGTGCTCAAAACTTAACCAACACTATGGAAGGTCTTTACAGATACGATGGTAAAACCTTAAAACCGGCCATAGCTAAGAAAGTCGTTAAGCCAACTAATGGTGGGAAAACTTACACTTTCAATTTGAGACACACAAAGTGGTCTAACGGAAAACCTGTTACTGCTAGTGATTTCGTCTATGCATGGCGCAGAACAGTCGATCCTAAGACAGCTTCACAATATGCTTACATTTATACCGGTATTAAAAATGCCGACAAGATCAATGCTGGTAAGAAGCCTGTAAATACTTTAGGAATCAAAGCTTTGGGAAAATATAAACTCCAAGTAACTTTGGAAGATGCGATTCCTTATTTCAATACTTTGATGGCTAGTTCTACTTTTTACCCACAATACAAACCATCAGTTGAAAAAGCTGGTAAGCAATATGGTCTAAAGAGTAAGGGCATGGTCTTCAATGGACCATTCAAATTAGTTAACTGGTCTGTTTCTGACAACAGTTGGACTGAAGTTAAGAATAATTCTTACTGGAATGCCAAAGCTGTTTCACTAAAGAAAGTTAAATACTACGTCGTTAAGGATGCCAACACTGGTCTCAACCTCTACGATGCCAATAGAATCAACCGTCTTGAAAAGCTAAGCGGGGATACCGCACGTCAAGTTTCAAATTACAAGACTTTCTCCTTGGATAAACAAACAGGAAACTTCTATCTTGAGTTTAACCAAAAGAAATACAAGTTCTTCCGCAATGCCAAGATCAGACAAGCCATTTCAATGGCTATCAATCGTAAGCAATTAACGAATAACGTTCTTGGTAAGACTGGTGGTATTGAACATACGATCGTTCCAGTTGGTATGTCATACAACCCTAAGACTAACGTTGATTTCACGAAAGAAAAGACGCTTCAATCTTCAAGTAAATACACTGAATACAATCCTAAAGAAGCCAAAAAGCTTTGGAAGGAAGGAATCAAGGAAACTGGTCAAAAGAACCTCAACTTTACTCTTTTAGGTGATGATACTGACGGTTCTAAGAAACAAAATGAATTCCTTCAAGGTCAACTTGAAAAGAATCTACCAGGTCTAAATATTACCTTATCTAATGTGCCATTTAAGTCTCGTCTAGATAAATCTTCATCTGGTCAATTTGATATTGTTGTTACTGGTTGGAACGCCGATTATCCAGATCCTGTTACATTCTTGGATATCTTTACAAGCGACAACTCACAAAATAATGGTAAATATTCTAATCCAGAATACGATGCCTTAATCAACAAATCTAAGACAACTGATGCAACTGATGAAAATGCTAGATGGCAAGATCTTTTGGACGCAACGAAGATTTTAACTGAGGACCAAGGAGCTGTTCCTTTGTATCAGTCATATCAAGCTAACTTAACTAGATCTAATATTAAGAATTACACAATGACACCAAATGGTAGTTATAACCTTGTTACCGTCTTTAAAAAATAATCAAAGGTGAGGGAGATTAAATAATGACTAAGTATATTCTCAGAAGAATCTTTTATTTATTCTTGACCCTTTTCATTATTGCGACGATTACCTTCTTCCTAATGAAGATGCTTCCTGGTACTCCGTTCTCTAACCAGAACCGGATGTCAGCGGAACAACTAAAAATCGTTAAAGCACAATATGGATTGGATCAATCAGTATTTGTTCAATACGTTCGTTATATCGGTGGTCTATTGCAAGGAAATCTTGGTACTTCCTTCCAATTCAATAACGAACCTGTAACTTTATTAATCGGTCAAAGACTTGCTCCATCAATGCAAATTGGTGCTCAAGCTATGGTCGTTGGTACTATCGGTGGTATCTTGCTCGGTGCTATCGCTGCTATTCGTAAAAACACATGGGTTGATACATTCGCAACATTTATCTCAATTTTAGGATTATCAATTCCATCTTTCGTTCTAGCTGTTCTACTTCAGTTCTACCTAGCTTACAAATGGAAGATCTACCCAGTAGCATTGTGGGATAACTTCCAATCAAGTGTTCTACCAACATTAGCTCTAGCGGCCTTGCCGTTAGGTACTGTTGCTCGATTCATGAGAACCGAAATGGTCGATGTTATGAGTAGTGATTACATCGAACTAGCCAAATCAAAGGGTAATTCCAGTTGGAATGTTGTTGCAAAACACGCTTTACGTAACTCTTTGATTCCAGTTGTCACAATCATCGGTCCAATGGCCGTTTCCGTTATGACTGGTTCCATGGTTGTTGAGAATATCTTCTCAATTCCTGGTATTGGTGAACAATTCGTTAAATCAATCACCACAAATGACTACCCTACTATCATGGGGCTAACAATCTTCTATTCATTCTTATTAATCATAGTTTACTTGATCGTCGATATCCTTTACGGTTTGATCGATCCAAGAATTAGACTAGGAAATGGAGGTAAAGAATAATGGAACAGATTCCTCAAATTCCTAAGGAAAAATTTAAATTAGTACACAATGACAACAACAAAGAGCAAGAAAAAATTGGTACTCCTTCACTGACTTACATGCAAGATGTTCGTCGTCGTTTATTCAAGAATAAAGTTGCGGTCGTTTGTTTGACCCTACTTTCAATCATTCTTTTAGTTTCCATCTTTGCCCCAATCATTGCACCTTATAATCCTAATGCTCAACAAGTTACCATGTCTAACTTGCCTCCAAAGTTGGGTAACCTGAATATCCCTGGTATGAATGGTTATCAAAATATGGGTGGTCACATGGTCGATGCTTATAAGCAAGCCGGAGTTTCTGGTAGTGAAGTTCACATCCTCGGTACTGATTACTTAGGGCGTGATCTCCTATCTAGAATCATTTATGGTACAAGACTTTCACTAGTCGTTGCTATTTTAGCTACTTTAGTTGACCTTCTAATCGGGGTACCTTATGGTATCGTTTCTGGTTGGAAAGGCGGCAAAACTGATACATTCATGCAACGTATCGTTGAAATCGTTTCTTCAATCCCTAACTTGATCGTTGTTATCTTGATGATGATTATCTTAAAGCCAGGACTTACTTCAATCGTTATTGCGATTGCTATTACTGGTTGGGTCACGATGGCTCGTCTGATTCGGGCGCAGACTTTCCAATTGAAAGAGCAAGAATATATCTTAGCTGCACGGACACTTGGTGAATCCTCAACTAAGATTGCTACTAAGCACTTGATTCCAAACCTTTCATCAACAATTATTATTCAAACAATGTTTACAATTCCGAATGCCATTTTCTTTGAAGCTTTCCTAAGTTTCATTGGTATTGGTATTCCAGCACCAAACGCATCATTAGGTACACTTTTATCAGATGGTCAAAAAGCCTTCAGATTCTTACCATATCAAATGTGGGCTCCAGCTATTATCTTGAGTATTATCATGATTGCCACTAACCTTCTTGGTGATGGTTTACGTGATGCCTTTGACCCACAATCATCAGAACACTAACTAAGGAGAAATCGCAATGGATAAAATTCTAGAAGTAAAAGATTTGCATGTAGACTTTGATACCTATAACGGTGTTGTTCATGCTATCCGTGGTGTTAACTTCCATTTAAACGCCGGTGAAACCTTAGCTATCGTTGGTGAATCTGGTTCTGGTAAGTCCATCACAGTTCGTTCAATCATTCAATTACTCGCATCAAACGCTACTATCTCAAAAGGAGAGGTCCTCTATCACGGAGATGACCTCTTGCAAGAAAGCGAAAAGGAAATGGACAAGATTCGTGGAAACAAAATTTCCATGATTTTCCAAGACCCAATGACTTCGCTTGATCCAACTATGACAATTGGTAAACAAGTTGCTGAACCTCTATTGATTCACAACGAAGTTTCCAAAAAGGATGCACTGAAACGTGCTGAAGAAGTTTTACGCTTGGTAGGTATTCCTAATCCTAAAGCTAGAATGAAAGACTACCCTCACCAATTTTCAGGTGGACAAAGACAACGTATCGTTATCGCAATCGCAATCGTTGACTACCCTGAAATCCTCATTGCCGATGAACCAACAACAGCCTTGGATGTTACTGTTCAAGCTGAAATCATCGACTTATTAAGAGAATTGCAACAAAAAATCGGTACTTCAATCATCTTCATCACCCACGACTTGGGTGTTGTTGCCGGAATTGCTGACCGTGTCGCAGTTATGTACGCCGGACGCTTTGTCGAATATGGTTCGATAAATGATGTCTTCTACAATCCTCAACACCCTTACACATGGGGCTTATTGGATTCAATGCCAACACTTGATACGAATGAAGATGCTCGCTTGAATTCAATTCCTGGTACTCCACCAAACTTATTGAATCCACCAAAGGGAGATGCCTTTGCACCTCGTAATGCTTATGCGATGGAAATTGATGAGGAACAACAACCACCATTTTTCAAAGTATCTAAAAATCATTACGCTGCAACCTGGCTATTGCATCCCAACGCACCAAAAGTTACCCCACCAGCCGGCATTCTCAACCGCTACGCAAAATTTAAGAAATTAGGAGGCAATGCGAAATAATGGCAGATGAAAGAGAAGTAATCGTATCCGTTAAAAATCTCAAACAGTATTTCAATATTGGCAAACCTAATGAAGTTAAGGCCGTTGATGATGTATCCTTTGATATCTACAAAGGTGAAACTTTTGGACTAGTTGGTGAATCTGGTTCCGGTAAGAGTACTACTGGTCGTAGTATCATCCGACTTTACAATCCAACTGATGGCCACATCTTCTTCAATGGTCAAGACATTAGTAAAATCAAAACTCATGGTCCAAAGATGAAGGAATTCCGTCGTGAAATGCAGATGATTTTCCAAGATCCTTATGCTTCATTAAATCCTAGAATGAAAGTTAAGGACATCATTGCCGAAGGACTCGACGTTCACGGTCTAGTAAAAAATGAACAAGAACGTGACCAAAGAGTCCGTGAATTACTCGACGAAGTTAACCTGAATCCAGAACACATGACTCGTTATCCGTATGAATTTTCTGGTGGTCAAAGACAACGTATCGGAATCGCCCGTGCCTTAGCCGTTAACCCCCAATTCATCATCGCCGATGAACCAATCTCAGCACTTGATGTTTCGATTCAAGCTCAAGTAGTTAACTTGATGCAAGACATTCAAAAACAACAAAACCTGACCTACCTCTTCATCGCCCACGATTTGTCCATGGTTAAGTACATCAGTGACCGTATCGCCGTTATGTATCGAGGAAAGATAGTTGAACTAGCAGGCTCAAACGAAATCTACAAAAATCCATTACATCCCTACACACAAAGTCTACTATCAGCCATCCCTGTCCCCGATCCAGAAGTCGAAAAGAAACGGACAAGAATCAGTTTTGATCACAAGAACCACTTTCAAGATGATCAAAGATTACAAGAAGTATTACCTGGACATTTCTTGTATTGTAATGATGAAAAAGCAGCAAGCTTTAAAAAATAGAGAGCGAAAGACAACGCTTAGGACTTGAGGATTATCTGGGCTCTGGAAATTACTCACGTACTTTGTGAGTGGTTTACAGAGCCTGGATAACCGCAGAGTCCTGTTGTCTGTAGCTCGTTTCAATCAGAGAGTGGAAGAAGGGCGTTTAATTCTCGGAGGATAGCCTAGCTTCACGAATTGCTCGCGTACTTTGCGAGTGATTTGGGAAGCGTAGCTATCTGGAGAGAATTGCCCTTCTGCAGCTCGTTTTAGTTAGAGAGTGGAGAGCAACGCTTAGATTCTGAGCATTTGCCTAACTTCACGAATTGCTCACGTACTTTGTGAGTGATTTGGGAAGTGTAGCAAAGCGCAAGAATCTGTTGCTCGCAACTCGTTTCAGTAAACCAATAAAGCATAAAAGCGAAACCTCCCACTTCACTTTTATGCTTTACGCACCATTCTCCAAAGAACCACATACACACACGAAAAAAATCCCCAAAAAATAACGCATAACCACGTTATTCGCATTACACAACACACATCGAAGAATCCAAAATCCAAAAAAATATTATTTCATAACTCACAAGTAAAAGAGCTAGCCAATTGGCTAGCTCTTTTCATATTATTTGTAATTTTCATAGGCTTTTCTTCTTTCTTTTTAAATTCTATATATCATCTTAGGGGGAGGAGATATATGAAAAAATTCATGTTATTAAGTTTTATTATCTATTGTTTTATTTATAGTCATCGAGTCACCTCTTGTTGCTTGACTATGCTTATATAATAACGGGAATTTATGAATATACCATTTGGAAAATTAGAAAGAAATAGTAATTAATTGTGAAGAAATATTATTCTTATTTCCATGAGCAAATTTCTAAATCCCGTCAAAACAATACACAATAGAACTTAATAACTTTTATATTTACTGACACAACTAAAAAGAGCCTACCGGGGAAGTAGGTTCTTTTCATTTTTGTGATATTTATTTAGGGGGAATAAATATCAAATTGTTTTTAGGAAATTAACTTTTATATCTTAGGGGGGAGATAATCAAAGTTTTTCATTTATGTATATTTTATAAGGGGATTAAACTTTTTTAAAAATAGAGTATTTATTTATAAGGGTTTATTTCTATTCATGTGTAAAGTGAGTTATTTAAGAAAATAATTTTTACAGGGAATTTCCAATTTCATTCGGTCACTTCTTTCAAAAGTATCTGTTGTTATAAATTTTAAGGGGATTAATATTCATTCATAGTTTAAGTTATTTATTTTAAAGGTTTGTTTCTTTGAAAAGCGTTTGGTTCGTCCATCCGGTCACCTCTTTGCTTCTTTGTTTTTGACTATGCTTAAATAATAACGGGAATTTATGAATATACAGTTCCCAAAGTACGAATTAATTTATAACAATATATGAAGAATTTGTGACCATGTAATCCCTATCACCCCTCTTTTGAAAACAATCAGCTCTAATAAGACTAATTACCTGAATTCGATTTCTAGCTGATTTATAATTTAATAGAAATATTAATTATTAAATAGAAGAGAGGATTTGAGTATGAAATTAACTAAGAGTCAAAAAGTCGATTTGAAAGCTGCTTTAATTGCTGGTACTGCTGCCGGTATTTTTTCAGGTTTCGTTAAATTAGGTTGGGAAAATGTCTTGCCACCACGTACACCAGAACGTGATGCCGTTAACCCTCCACAAACATTATTAGAACAATTCGGTATTCCACAAAAGATCACTCGAGGTACATATACTTATTCTCATCAACAAATGCCTTGGGCAAGTTTTCTCATGCACTTTGGCTTCTCAACTTCCTTTGCTATCATTTATGAAGTTTTAGCCCAATACAAACCATTCATTAGAAAGGGTTCTGGAGCTATCTTTGGACTAGCAATCTGGGTTGCCTTTCACATCGGAATCATGCCAATGATGAAGACTGTACCTAGTCCTAAGGATCAACCAACTGAGGAACACATTTCAGAAGCTCTCGGCCATATCGCTTGGATGTGGACAAACGACATCGTTGGACGTGAACTTTACCGTCGTTTGACTGAACAAAAATAGGAGCCGCCTTTGAACAAATGGAGGACTTCAGTAACTGAACGAATCAGTTATGGCTTAAGTGATGCAGCCGATAATTTAGTTTTCCAAATGATGACCACCTACCTACTATTCTTCTACACCGACGTCTTCGGTTTGACCGCAAATGAAGTTGCTATCTTATTTGTTGTCGCCAGAACCGCCGATGTTTTTGAAAGTTTGATAATCGGAATGATGATTGATAACACTCACTCCAAATGGGGCAAGAGTCGACCATTTTTCTTGTGGTATTCATTTCCTTACGTAATTTTCGCTGTCTTAACTTTTGTGACACCTAATTTCCTACCACATTCTGGGAAATTGATTTGGGCCTACGTCACGTACTTAGGTTTAGGATTCTTTTATACTGCTGTTAACTTACCAATCACCTCAATCTTGCCTACGATGACCAATAATGAGCAAGAAACTACCCTCTTAGGAGTTATTAGACAATTCTTCGGTAGTTCTGTTCAAATCATTGTTGCTGTCTTTACGATTCCTCTGGTAAGCTTCTTTGGTAAAGGCGATCAACAAAAAGGATTCTTGGGAACTATCATTTTATTTGGGGTCATTTCCCTAATTCTAATTCTCAACACTTTCTTTCATGTGCGTGAACGTTATTCCAATGAGGAAATAAATCATCAACCAGTTTCAGCTGTTTGGAAGATGCTGAAGCAGAATAAACCCTGGATTATTATCTCGATTGTAATTTTCCTATACTGGCTGACGACTTCAATCAAGAACCAAACCACAATCTATTATTTCAAATACATTATGCATGATGAAGCAATGGTTTCACTGGCCAATAGCTTTACTTTGACTGCTTTGATCGGTGTCGTAGCCATTTACTTCGTCTCTGCCAAATTGGGCAAGAAAAATACGATGCTTTTGGGTATCGTAACAGCCTTTGTAGGACAACTAATCATCACCTTCGCTACTTACACGAAGAACCTGCCTGTGCTTTTTACTGGTATTCTTATCAACTGCATTGGTGGCGGTTTTATTATTGGACTTGTTTCTATTATGATTGCCGACACGATTCGTTATGGTACTTCAATGGGAATCCAAGCCGAAGGCGTCTTAGCTTCAACCGATGACTTTGGCGTTAATATAGGTCTAGGACTTGGAGGTTTAATTACCGCTGAATCGCTGCAATTATCAGGTTATGTTTCCAATAAAGCCCAGACAGCAACGACTATCTCTGCCATCAATTTAAATTACGCTTTAATCCCGCTGGCACTTTATGTAATTATGTTTTTGATTTTACTAGGTTATAATGAAGAAAAAATTAAAACTGCTATCAAATAAAAAGAGGCACTATGAAACAAGAATCGCTATTTTCTAATCCAGACAATGACCAAAATACTCCTCTAGCTAATCGGGTCCGCCCTACGACACTAGAGGAGTTTGTCGGTCAACAACATTTAATCGGTGATCACAAAGTTCTCAAAGATATCATCGATCAAGATAAAATACCCTCAATAATTTTTTGGGGACCTCCTGGGGTCGGTAAAACCACTCTTGCTGAAATCATCGCCAAAAAAACTAAAGCCAATTTCATTACTTTTAGTGCTGTCACCACTGGTATCAACGACATCAAAAAAGTCATGAAAGAAGCCGAACTCAATCGAGAAATGGGTCAAAAAACCATCGTCTTTATCGATGAAATCCATCGCTTCAATAAGGCTCAACAAGATGCCTTTTTGCCATTCGTTGAAAAGGGCAGCATCACCTTAGTTGGAGCAACCACAGAGAACCCTTCTTTTGAAATAAATTCTGCTCTGCTCTCAAGATGTAAAGTGTTCGTTTTAAAGTCGCTCACCACTGATGATTTGGTGACACTCATCAAGAATACTTTGACCAATCCTATGGCTTTTCCCAAGTTGAAAATTGACATCGACGACGATACGATTCAAATGATTGCTGCTTATGCTAATGGAGACGCTCGAGTTGCTCTTAACACCCTAGAAATGGCCGTTATCAACTCAGAAACAAAAGATAATACTGTTAAAGTCGATTTAAACGATATTAATCAACTATTAAATACCAAATCATTACGTTATGACAAACACGGCGAAGAGCACTACAACATCATTTCAGCTTTGCATAAATCAATGCGTAACAGCGATACTGATTCAGCAATCTATTGGGTCACACGCATGATGGAAGGAGGAGAAGACCCCCTCTACATCGCTAGACGGCTTGTTAGATTTGCTAGTGAAGATATCGGACTAGCAGATACTAATGCTTTAAACGTCGCTATTAACGCCTTTCAAGCTTGTCAGTTCTTAGGTATGCCAGAATGTAACGTTCATTTAGTTGAAACTGTGATTTATTTGTCAGTTGCACCTAAATCAAACGCTACTTATAAAGCCCTCTTGGCAGCTCAAAAAGACGTCAAAAAATATGGTAACTTGCCAGTTCCACTACAGATTAGAAATGCACCTACTAAATTGATGAAAAATCTTGGCTATGGCAAAGGATATGAATTGGCTCATAACTACAAAGATAAATTGACTACCATGAAGACTGTTCCTAAAGAAGTTGAAAATAGTCAGTATTATTTTCCTACCGAACAAGGAAAAGAACGTTTCTTCAAACAACGGTTGGAAAATATTAAGCAATGGCATTTAAATAATGATGACAAAAAAGATTAGCAGATTTTATCAATCCGCTAATCTTTTTATTTTTTTAGATGTTTAACATCATCATTTGTGGCTAATAGGACATCAGTTACTAAATTTTCAAAATAAGATGTCCCAAGAACACCAGTCATTTGTTCTAATGCTTCATTTATTTGTTTTATCTTGGACCAATCAGAGAATTGACAATCAACTAATCCATTGCCATTTTCTGTTCGGACCATCCCCGCAATCTCGCTAGATTGACGAACCTTTCCAACTCCACCTAATTCTTGAACTTTTTGAAGAACTTGAGGAATCGCTAATTCTAAAACTTCCACGCTTAAGACGACTTCTGGATTTAAAACTTTAGCAAAACGACTTTCTGGTGCCATAATCACATATCGTTTTGCTAAATTAGCATATAACTTTTCAAGCGTATGAATTCCACCATTACTTTTTAAAACATTCAAATTTTCATCGATACTGTCGCATCCATCAAAGGCAATATCAAATCGTTCAACTTGGTCTAAAGAAACTACGGTAATGCCTAATTCTAAACAGAGTTTTCGGGTTGATTCGGAAGGACTAGCAATTTTCAAATTCAAGTTCTTATCTAAAGCTTTGATCAACCTTCCTACTGTTCTGCCACCACCAAAACTGACAGTCATATTCGGTTCAATCAATTCCAGTGCTTGAGCGATCAATTTCTCCATATTCATTTCTCCCAAATAGATTTTGCTTTAATTTTACCAAATTTTGACCAAGAAAAAAGCCCGCTAATAAGCAGGCTGCGACGATATTTATTAACAAGATAAATACCTCTTCTTTCTTTTTAATGAGTTACGGGGAATAACTCATAATTGTTTTTTATTTCTATATCTTAGGGGGGAGATATATTTAATTTATGTTTTAAAGGGTTTAACTTTTATTAATTAATTGATTGTTTTCAATAATCATTATCTATTCAAATAAAGGATTGTTTCTTTGGGAAAATCTTATCTTATCAACTGTCACCTCTTTGCTTTTTGACTATGCTTAAATAATAACGTTGAAATTAGAATATTTTTATACCAATATGTGAAGATTTTTTGAAATTTAAATTGTACAAAAAAAGACTGCCAATTGGCAGTCTCGAATTATTTACTTATTTATAGAATGATTTGAATTTTGAATTTTAATTATAGAACCTTAACAGCGAATGAAGGCATGAAGTAACTTGAGATTGATGAAATCTTAACTGATTCGCCAGGTTGTGGTGCAGCGATGTATTGGTTGTTACCTAAGTAGATAGCTACGTGGTAACTTGCACCCTTGCTACCCCAGAATAATAAGTCTCCGGCTGAAGCTTGTGATACTGATTCTTGTGTACCGGCACTTTCTTGGGCTACTGTGTATGAACCAATGCTCTTACCAGTTGCTTGTTGATATACGTATGATGTGAAACCTGAGCAGTCGAAACCACTTGGTGTCTTACCACCCCATACATAAGGTGTACCAATATATTGTTTAGCAGTACTGATAGCTGCATCGACTGATGAAGTTGAACTTGTATCTGATGATGCAGCTGATTCTGTCTTAGCTGAAGGAATAGTTACGTCATTTCCGTTAACCCATTCGTTTGTAGCAACTAAGTACCATGTGTTTCCTTGATCATCAACAGCTTCAGAACCAACTTTCCATGAACTGTTTGATGCCAAAGCACGTCCAGTATTCTTAGCACTTGAATTAGGAGCTGAATACAATGTTGTAACGTTCTTTGTTGTAACAACTGAAGGAACGTTTTCTGAAACGATTTGGGCAGCAGCCTTAGTTGTAGTTGTATGTGCTAGACCTAAACCTGTTACTGCTAATGATGCAGCAGCTGTAAATGAAATTAGACTTTTTTTAATGTTATTATTCAAAATTTAAATCCCCCGTTAATGGTTTGTTTTTATTCCTTAAGTTTTTATTAATTATTATTTTCTTATCACTCAACGATGACTATAATACTCTCTGAATATTGCAGAATTGTTACAGTAATTGTATAAGAATGTTACACTTTGTCATTCACAAAATAAAAGGGCTCTCATCGTTGTTACATAAGCGATAAGAGTCCTTTTGTGAAAAGGCTTTTTATTTGATTTTTTCATTTACTAGTATTTTTGCAACGGTTTCTTTGGTTATTTTGATATTATTGTTAACTATTACGTAGGATTTACCTCTTAATTCTTCAGGAATTTTCAAATCTCGCTGGAATTCATTACTATTGATTCGAGTTTGTAAACGAGCTTTATCGTCCCCACGATTTTCAAGTCTCTGAGTGACTGTTTCCAAGTCGACCTCTAAAAAGATGACCACGGCGTTTTTTCCATACTTTTCTTTGTAGGAGACGGCCCCTTTAGTATCAACAACAATGCTAGCGGCGTCATATTGTTCCCAAGTGCGATTCAGACTTTCTTCAGAAGATCCGTACCAGTTGCCGCTATATTCAACTTTTTCCAAATAATGGTTGTTTGAAAAGCTATCTTTTGTTTCAAAATAGTAGTCAATGCCATTTTTTTCGCCCGTACGTGGTAATCTAGTAGTGTGAGTTATAACACTAGGTATATGATAAGTATCTTGTAAGTATTTGCTAATTGTTGTTTTACCAGTTCCACTTGCTCCAGTGATAACGATAATTTTTTTATCCATTATGGGACCCCTAAGTTTGAAATATTTCTTCTACTATATTATTATACTAGTCTGTTAAGTAATTAATCCGAGGAGAATTTACATATGAAAATAGAAGACTTAAAAGTTGGTACTGTTTACGATTGCTCCGTTGATGAAGATATGGATTACCCATTCCAAGGTAAAGTTGAAAAGATTTACGAACACTCAGCTTTGATGGAAATTGTTAAAAATGATCCCAAAGATAATTCTAATAAAATGGAATTAAACAACAAAATTGTTGTAAGCATCAAGAAAATCAAAAAAGCTAAGTAATGATTTAACCGGCCGGACAAAATGTTCGGTCTTTTTTTGACTCTTAATCGTCGCCTTCATTGAGTCCAAAGTCATCATAAGTATCGTAATAATCATCATCTTGATCGTCAGCAAAATCGTAAGTCTTTTGTTCTTTAGTCTGATGCTTTTCCGGCACATGATAAATTTTAGGCTTTATTGTAATGCCTAATTTATCAATGGCCGTTTCTTTAGGAGTACTATTTTTATTTTGAAATAACGAATAGGTTTCTCCAGTATTCGCATCTTGAAGCTTCGTTTTCGACAATCTTAATAAAACCAACTGTCCTAAAATCTCTTTAGATTGATTTAAATTATATTGATTCAAAACATACTTGCCATTTTTAACCATTATGTCTTTATAAATAATGGGATATTTTTCCTCCCCATCCATTTGAACAATAGCTAAATAAGAATTTTCAGGTGGACAATTAAAACTAAGGTATCTGGCAGGATTATTGTCGCTGACATAAAATTTATTATCCAAATTCTTGGGCAATAGTCGCAAATCTTTTGGAACTGGACCTGGATGATAAATTTCTTTATCAGTATTATCGACAGCATCCTGATATTTACTGCGACTTCTAAAAACGGCTATATCTTTATTGGCAAGAATCTTTACTTTTTTAAATGAAATATCATCATACAAAATATAGGAATTGTCCGTCAACTGGTAGTAGTAAATATCATCTAAACTTTCTCGTTCCACATTTTCAACCAAATCCTTCATCGACAGCTTAGTCTTGGTGAATTTAACTTCGGACATTTCATCAGATACGGTATTTGCTTGAGGAGTATATTGATGATAAACTGCTTGAAAATCTTTGGGAACACCCTTTGTAAATTCCAAAGTTTTTGTCTTTTTCTTTTGTTGATGCGTGCGAGTTGTCGCAGGTTTTGAGTGACTCGTTTTTTGATGTTGACCGCAGCCAGACAAAAGCAGCAGAAATGAAAAAGTTAAGATTATTTTCGTATGATTTTTCACCTTTCATCCCCTTGTTATTGATGAAATAAGTTTAGCACGTAATTCAAAGCATTCAGGTTTTAACTGCCTGTTATATCAAAATAGAATAAGTCGTTAATTTATTTTAAATATTTTCACAAAAATAATAGGCGTGATAACCATTTACGATTGTCACACCTATTTTATCTTTATCATTATGATTAAAAGTTGAATCTCTAAACCTTACTTTTAATATTTTTAAATTTTTCTAGCGTTCGACGTTAATAAACGATCTAGCTGGAACCCTCAATACTCGATATTCCATGGCATAGCGATTAGCCTTCAAGCCTAATCCGTTGATGAAGTTATTCTTATACTTAGCTTGGACGGTAATTACGTAAGCAAACTGGTATTTTGAATCCATCTTCTTGATTTTTTTCATTGGCCAGTCTAAATGCAATCCTGAAACGGTAAATGGCAAAGTTGCATCTGAAACTGTGGCGTTTTTGCTTGAGACGGTATAAGTCGAATTATTCAACCAATATTGATAAACATCAGTTGCCGAACTAGATTCTTTTTTATTGATTTTGACATAGTATCCTTGTCCATCATCAGTCGTTTGAACAATCATCGGATCATATTTATATGAAACGGCGACTTCACTTTTATCTGTCAAATCAACCTTCGTAAACAAGCTATTATATAAAAGTCCGATAACAGCTAAAATTATGACGACAATTTCTAATAAATCCGTTAAAATAGTGGTCCAAGTAATTTTCTTTTTTTGGCCCACGAGAATTTTTAAATGACGATTTCTAATATTAAAGACAACAAAGATCAAAAGTGCTATGACAATGATCCATGCAATAATTCCCACAAAATTCCAAGAGTTCATAGTTTTCTCCCAACTAAAATTAATTGTTTTAAACACTCCATAACTCTATAATAGTCATTACACTAATTTTACCACGAATCGAAAAATTATTTGAAATTGTAACGCAAAACGCTAAAAATTGCGTGGGCACACACGTTTGTCACTGATTTATAATGGCGACATAACCACGCTATATCGTGTATTGCTCGTTACATGTGAACACAATATGTTGTGTTTATTTAATTAAATGATTATACTGATTTAGAACGCAAGCGAGAGGAAGTAATACTTATGAATAATGTTATCGTATATAGTAAAAACAACTGCATGCAATGCAAAATGACCAAAAGATTCTTGAAGGAACACAACGTTTCTTTTGAAGAAAGAAATATCAATCAAGAGCCACAATATCTTGATGCTTTAAAACAACAAGGTTTCCAAAGTGTTCCCATCGTTATGAATGATTCTATGGACCCAATCGTCGGTTTCCGTCCAGATAGCTTAAAAGAGCTCGTAGGCTAATTTTGAAAGAAGTTGCCTATTATTCCATTACTGGTCAAACAAAACGTTTCGTCAATAAATTAGGAATAGATGGATACGAAATAACCGACGCCGATCCTTTCTACAAGATGGATCGGTCATTTATTCTTATCGTGCCTTCTTATGACGACGATATGATGGATCCAGTAATTGATTTTCTTCAATACGAAGATAATGCTAAAAACTGCGTTGGTGTCGCTGGTGGCGGCAACCGTAATTTCAATACGCTCTATAATCACACTGCTAAGGATATCGCTTCAGCCTTAGATGTTCCGGTCGTCTTCCAATTTGAATTCAACGGAACACAAAAAGATGTCGAAAACTTTAAGAAAGTAGTGAATAAAATTGGGACTAAATAGCCTAGACGCAACCAAACTCAGTTATTTTAAATTAAATAACGAAATCAACATCCCCGTGGATGATAAAATTCCTTTAAACAAGGATAAAGAAGCTGTTGTTGCCTTTTTCAAAGAAAATGTTGAACCAAACACAAAGAAATTTGCTTCTTTCAAAGATCATATCGACTACTTAGTTCAAAACAACTATATCGAAAAAAATGTTATCGATGAATATCCTCATGAATTCATCGACCAACTTTATCAAGACTTGATGGATCAAAACTTTAAGTTTCAGTCCTTTATGGCTGCTTATAAGTTCTACAATCAATACGCCTTAAAGACGGATGACGGTGACCTCTACCTAGAAAATTATGAAATGAGGATTCTTTTTAATGCCCTTTTATATGCCAATGGCGATCAAGAACTAGCTAAAGCCTTGGCCAAAGAAATGATTGCTCAACGTTATCAACCTGCTACGCCTTCATTTTTGAACGCTGGTCGCAAACGTCGTGGCGAATACGTTTCTTGTTTCTTATTGCAAGTAACTGACGACATGAACAGTATCGGAAGAACTGTCAACTCTGCTTTACAACTATCACGTATCGGTGGCGGAGTTGGTATCACCTTATCTAATTTGCGTGAATCAGGTTCACCAATCAAAGGTGTCGACAACTCTTCATCTGGTGTTCTACCAGTTATGAAATTGTTGGAAGACAGTTTCAGTTACAGTAACCAATTAGGACAACGTCAAGGTGCCGGAGCCGTTTATTTGAACGTCTTCCATCCTGACATCATCGATTTCTTGTCAGCTAAAAAGGAAAATGCTGATGAAAAAATCCGTGTTAAGACCCTTTCACTTGGTGTTATCGTTCCTGATAAATATTACGAATTAGTTCGTAATAACGAAGATATGTATTTATTCAGCCCTTATTCAGTTGAAAGAGTTTACGGCGTACCTTTCTCTTATGTCGACATCACTAAAGAATACGACAATATGGTCAAAGACGACCGTATCAAGAAATATAAGATTGAAGCACGTGAACTTGAAGACGAAATCAGTAAATTGCAACAAGAATCAGGTTATCCATATGTTCTAAATATCGATACTGTCAATCGCGACAACCCTATCGATGGCAAGATCATCATGAGTAATCTCTGTACTGAGATTCAACAAGTTCAAATACCTTCAGAATTAAATGACGCTCAAGATTACGTCAAAATGGGAACTGATGTCAGCTGTAACCTTGGTTCAACTAACATCTTGAATATGATGCAAAGTCCCGATTTTGGTAAGTCAATCCGTGCCATGACTCGTGCTTTGACTTTTGTCAGCGATGCTTCAAATATCGTTGCCGTTCCTCCAGTTGCCAATGGTAACAAAGTCAACCACTCAATCGGTTTAGGCGCTATGGGGTTGCATACCTTCCTAGCTTGTCACCACCTCGAATATGGTTCACCTGAAGCCATTGAGTTCATTAACGTTTATTTCTTGTTGTTGAATTACTGGACTTTAGTAGAAAGCAACAATATTGCTAGAGACCGTAATGAAACCTTCAAGAATTTTGAAAAATCAAAATACGCCGATGGTTCATACTTCGATAAGTATGTAAATGAGAGCTTCGCTCCAAAGTTGCCCGCTGTCAAAGAATTATTTGATGGCATCTTCATCCCAAGTCCTAGCGATTGGAAAGATTTAAAACAAAAAGTTATGCGTGATGGCCTTTATAACGCCTACCGGATGGCAGTTGCTCCAACAGGTTCAATCTCTTATGTCAACAACACTAGTGCTAGTTTGCAACCTGTTACACGTTTAGTTGAAGAAAGACAAGAGAAGAAAAATGGTAAAATCTATTTCCCAGCTCCCTTCTTAAGTAACGACACAATCAAGTACTACAAATCAGCTTATGATACTGATATGCGTAAAGTTATCGATACTTATGCTTCAGCTCAAGAACACATTGATCAAGGTATGAGTTTGACGCTCTTCATGCGTTCACAAATTCCTGAAGGAATCTATGAATGGAAAGACGATCCTAAACAAACTACCAGAGACTTAAGTATTTTACGTAACTACGCTTACTACAAGGGTATCAAGTCGCTTTATTACATTAGAACCTTTACTGAGAATAACGATGAAATCGGTAGTAACGAATGTGAAAGCTGCTCAATCTAGGAGGAAATTTTTATAATGGTTGAAACATATTACAAATCAATGAATTGGAATAAACTTGAAGACCAAATCGACAAGGAAACTTGGGAAAAGCTAACTTCTCAATTTTGGCTCGATACTAGAATTCCTTTATCTAACGATATGGATGACTGGAGAACTTTGAGTCCCGCTGAACACACCGTTGTCGGTCACGTCTTTGGTGGTTTGACTTTGCTTGATACTTTGCAATCTCAAGATGGTATCCAAGCTATGCTAAAAGATACCAGAACTCAAGCCGAAACAGCCGTCTTCAATAACATTGAATTTATGGAATCAGTCCATGCCAAAAGTTACTCCTCTATTTTCAGTACTTTGAACACTGCTGAAGAAATCGATGAGATTTTTGACTGGACTGATCACAACGAATACCTTCAAAAAAAGGCCAAGTTCATCAATGACATCTATCAAAATGGCAAGCCATTGGAAAAGAAAGTTGCCAGCGTCTTCTTGGAAAGTTTCTTATTCTACTCCGGTTTTTACACGCCACTTTATTATTTAGGCAATAACAAATTAGCTAATGTTGCTGAAATCATTAAGTTGATTATTCGTGACGAATCCGTTCACGGAACTTACATTGGTTATAAATTCCAATTAGGTTTCAACGAACTAAGCGAAAAAGAACAAGCTGATTTAAAGGATTGGATGTACGATTTGCTCTATACCTTATATGACAACGAAGAAAAATACACTCGTGAACTCTATAAGGAAGTTGGCTGGGTCGATGAAGTTATGGTCTTCTTGCGTTATAACGCTAACAAAGCGCTGATGAATTTGGGTCAAGAACCACTATTCCCAGATGGTAACGCTGAAGATGTCAACCCTATCGTTATGAACGGTATCTCAACTGGTACAAGTAATCATGACTTCTTCTCACAAGTAGGTAACGGCTACTTGATGGGTAAAGTTGAAGCTATGAAAGATTCCGATTACGATATCGGTCGTACTGGCGATCGTAAGACGCCAGAAAGCGATTCGCTCTTTAGTAAAGTTAAAAAATTAAAATAGATTACACAAAAATAAGCTCTAGCAATCAACTGATTGCTAGAGCTTATTTTTTAATCTTTAGCTGTAATATTTTCAAACAGCTTATTCGATAGACTTTCTAATTGGTCCCATTCCGTCTTAGAAAAATGACTCTTTTTTACCAATATTTCGGGTAGTTCATTTACTTCTTCTCTCTTTTTAGTCCCGGCAGCAGTTAGACAAACATTTACCACACGTTCATCTTTCTTACTACGTTGACGCTTTACTAAACCTTCATTTTCGAGGCGCTTCAATAAAGGCGTCAAAGTTCCTGAATCCAATGCCAACAAATTGCCCAGTTTCTTCACTGTCACATTGTGATATTGATACAAAGAAACTAAAACTAAATACTGCGGATAAGTTAAACCATTTTGGCTCAATCCATCATGATAAAGTTTTTGAATAGCTCGTGACGTCGCATAAAGAGAAAAGCATAAATGTTCATCTAAAGGGATTGGTTGTTGCTTGTCGTCGATAATAGGCACAATTGTTGCCCCCTTTTATAATTTATTCGTTAATACATTTTATTCCAAATCTATGAAATTGTAAATAATTATATTTTGTGCAATTTAATTGTTGACAAAATGTATCGCTGATTATATATTTATATCTGCCTCCAATATTGGTTGTGCACAATTTAATTACGAAAGAGGAATAATATTATGACAGATCGTATTTCTTTAGAACAAGCCGCTTTAGATTTTAGCATTGCTAATGAATCGCATCCCCGCATCTATGAAGTAGAACCTGCCTTAGGACGTTCTATCTTAGATCAAGTTCAAGATAGTCCGATTTTAAAACGAGAAGTTGATATTGAAGACGTTGAAATGAATACTGGCAAATGGGGCAATCTCAATATCCGTTTCATCAGACCTCAAAACAACTCCTCAGTTCTTCCTGTTATTTTTTATATTCACGGCGCTGGCTGGGTCTTTGGCAATGCCCACACTCACGATAAATTGATTCGTGAACTAGCTGTAAGAACTAATTCCGTAGTCGTTTTCCCTGAATATGCACTTTCCCCTGAAGCCAAATATCCAACTGCAATTGAACAAAGTTATTCTGTGCTGCAACAATTATCAAACTTAGCTTCTGAAAAGAAACTCAATTTAGATAAAATCACCGTTTCCGGCGACTCTGTTGGAGGCAATATGGCAACCGTTATGACGATTATGACTAAGATGCGTCACGGTCTTCCTATCGCCCAACAATTACTTTACTACCCAGTTACTGATGCTAATTTTGAAACTGAATCATACAAAACTTTTGCAGAAGATTACTTCTTAACTAAAGCCGGCATGCAATGGTTCTGGGACAAGTATACAACGAGTAAGCAAGAACGTGCTGAGATTACGGCTTCTCCATTAAGAGCCTCTCTTTCTGACTTAAAAGACCTACCTTGCGCAATGATTCTAAATGGTGAAGCAGATGTCTTACGAGATGAAGGAGAAGCTTACGCGAAGAAATTACGTGATGCGGGAGTTGAAGTTACGCAATTACGCTTCCAAGGTATGGTACATGATTTCGTAATGGTCAATTCTCTCGATCAAACTAACGCCACTCGTGCAGCAATGGATATTTCGACCAATTGGATCAATCAAAAAAATAATCGTTAATTATCAAAAAAGAACAAGCTGAAATAGCTTGTTCTTTTTATATAAATAAAAGCATATTTTGATAGCTATTTTATTTATTTTTGTTATATAAAAATAGAATGGTTTTACGGTACCATAAATGAATAATATATTTATACCTTTGTTATACTTTTGGCAGAAAACAACATCTATTTTATCTGCCAGAGGGGAATATGCATATTTTTAAAAGTAAATTTCGGATTATATATATTTTTTTGATTATATTTTTTTCGATTCTTTTTATCTATTTAGTCAATCCCAATACTGCTTTAGCCGATGACTATCAAAACGCCCTAGATACCGTACCTAAAGGACTAAAATGGAGCGATGATGATTTCAAAAAAGCCGGTTTTGAGGGCAACTCTGCAACTATTGTCAATTCTAACAACCCTGAATCTCCTGATACTAGTGTCATTAAAGTAACTAATGGTCTCTATCAAGTTGGTGGGATTTGGAGCAATGCTAACAATTACAATTACTTCGATATCGACCATGACCAAACAGCCTCGATGTGGCTTTATTTTGGACATGATAAAGCTACAGGCGGCGATGGTATGTATCCGGGCGATGGCATGGCTTTTGTGATTCAAAACGACCCTAGAACGACCGATGCTCATTCTACAGGGACCATTACAAATAAGGACAAATCAACAACTAAAGTCGTCCCTGGTAATGGTGAGACCTTAGGTGTTTGGGGTACCGATTGGGACACAAAAGAAACAGAACCCACGAATATTGCTAAAAATGCTATTCAAAACAGTTTTGCTATCGAATTCGATACTTTCATGGATCGAATGACTAATTTTAACGACATCAGTGGCGAAGGTGTTTCTTTTGATGTAGGAACCTATGGACAAAAAGATACTCATCACATTGCTGCCAATTATCCAGGAGAAGCTAGTACTTATATTCATCATTCTGTAACTGATCCAACTAAAACTGTAACCGATCCAACTAAAAAAGTTCAAAATACTGAAACTAATACAACCAAAGCAATCGATACAGCCAAAGCAACTGATTCAACTAAAGAAGACGGTACAAAAAACTACTTTTCATTGTTGCACTTAGCTTATACTTCCAACATAAATTTAGTCGATAGCAAGTGGCATCATTTAACGATTCATTGGACTAAGGCTACTTACAATCAAGTCAGTGGAAAAATGATGGGAAAACTGACTTATTATTACGATGACAAGAATCCTGATGGTACAGCTACTAATACCAGCAAAGTTTCTACTATGGGAGTTGATATTTCTAAATTCAATACTACCGATGGCAAACTTCATTGGGGTTTTACCGGTGCAACTGGTAGATACACCGAAAATAATTTGATTGCTTTTGAATCATTGCCTTCTTTTGTTGATGCAGAAGCTCAAACTACGATTCATAACGATACTGCTAATAAAGAAGTTCCAGCTGATGGCCACGTTGATACGCAAGATAAAATAACTTACAACTATGATTTGAAATATATCGGTTGGACTAGAACTTGGTCTGATATTAAAGCCAAGATGCAAATCCCTGCTAATATGACTTTTTCTAGCGGTGAAGTGACTTATGCCAATGGTTTAAGCGAAACTATTCCTAGTTCTGCCTTTAGTGATCCACAATATATCAATTACACCTTGCAACAGCATCTAGATAAGGACAATCGAACTGCTAAGATTTCTTTACATGGGCAGGCAGCTAAAACATCGACTAATCAGTTGACCGTCCCAACAGCACACGCTCATTTCGATGGCGATAATTTGATTACTGATACCGATACGACTTCATTTATTATTGACCCACGTTCCATTACCCTCAAAAGTTCAACGCCTGATATTATTAAAATCAATAAAAACGACAGCGTCGACATCCCTGCACAAGTCGACTACTTAGGAAATGAAAGCACAAAGCCTGATTACACTAAAATGACTGTCTACCAAAAAATAAACGACCAAGATTACGTTCCACTCACAACTCCAATTGCTGCAGATGGTAGTTTCACCTTGCATCTTGACAACAGTCAGCTAAATGAATCATCTACCCCAATTTCCTTTTATGTTAAAGACCCAGATGATTCAGTTGGACAAACGAATACCTTAAGTCGAATGATCCAAATTGGCGGTACTGTTGCCTTTGGTGAGGTGTCTAATAAGGTCTCATTTAAAAATATTTATTGGACTTCCAGAAATCAATTAGTTCCTCGACTTGATAAATGGAACATCAATGTCATCGACAGTCGTGATAAAGGCAGCAGCTGGTCAGTTCAAGCTCAAGCCTCTAACCTTATCAATACCAATAAACAACACACTCTATATGGTAATTTGGTTTACCGAGAAAATCCCGATAGCCAAGCAATAGATTTAACCAACAATGTTCACATTGCTAGTCATACTAAGAATAGTGACAACATAGAAACTAATAATATTGCCTCTCAATGGACGGATCAAAGCGGTATTCTACTTGCTTTAAACAATAGTAATCAAACCAGTCGCTCTGGTAATTACACTGGAACTATCAACTGGACACTCTTAGATTCAATTGACAATGCATAAAAAAATAAGCTATCGAGATATATTTTTCTCGATAGCTTATTTTTTTACTTACTTTTAACTTCGATATCCCATGAACATTGCAAACATCAAAATGATTAAAACAATCGTTGTGATTATAACGTATAAATTATCATGTTCTTTATAAAAGGCGTAAATCGAAACAACGACTCGCAATACTGGGGTCAAAATTAATAGAAAAACTCCTAACATAATGACCGCATATGACTTGCCACTAGCTACTCCAGCAAAAATTGCTGAAAATCTTTTGGGAAATCCATTCGTATAGCCGCTGCCATTCATAAAATAGAGCGCCATGCCAATTAGAATAACAATAGCTGAGGTAATGACACCGATTCGTAAAATTTTACCAATGATTACTTCAACTTCTCTAGTTTCTTCATGTGATTCCATTAGATATTCACCCCAAATCCTTTAAGTGCCATTTGCAATCCCATATACAAAATAATAGGGACAAAAATCATTCGAATAACTCGAGGTTTCAAAACTTGCATTAATCGAGCACCAATTGTAGCACCCGCTAAAACACCAATTGCTAATGGTCCAGCAATATCAGGACGAATCGATCCATTGAAAAAGTATACAGTCGCACTAGCTGCGGCAGTAACACCCATCATCAAATTACTAGTTGCACTCGAAGGTTTTAGTGGCATCTTCATAATCGTATCCATCGCGATTACTTTAAAAGCACCACTACCGATTCCTAATAAACCACTAGCCAATCCAGCAGCCCACATCATGACAAAACCACCAGGAACATTTTTCATTGAATAATCAACTTGTTTTTGTTCCGATTTATCATAATACGTACTAGCCAATTTGAATTTCTTAACTAGTCCTTCATCTTGGGTATAAACTGATTCGCCCTTCTTATCAAAAAGTTTCCGAAGCATATTATAACTTGAATATAATAGGAAAAATCCAAACAAGACATACAAGAAATTACTTGAGAACATCCCAACTAAGAGTGCACCCATAATAGCACCAACAGTCGTCGCGATTTCAAGAAACATGGCGACACGCAGATTCAGCATATCATCTTTTAAATAGGCAATCGTAGAACCAGAACTCGTCGCAATAACTGAGATGATACTAGCACCGATTGCATACTTAATATCTAACCCCATCATGATAGTCAATACCGGCGTGATAATCATACCGCCACCGATCCCCAAAATTGCGCCAAGAATTCCAGCTCCTACACCCATTACTAAGAGTAGTAGCATCGAATTCATTATTTATCCTCTTTCTCTACTTCTTCTTTATTTGAGAAATTCTCTACAGAAGTTTCATAGTTATCTTTCATTATATCCATTGCATGTTTAATTTCAGCATTTTTTAAGACATTTTCTGAAATTAAATCAATGTGAAATTTTGAGGCATTTAAATAATCGCATGCTGTTGAAAGATAGATTTTTGTCTCAACTTCTGCGTCGTCATCGAAGAAATGAGTGACTTTCTTAGCATCATCAAAAGGTAAATTTATAACACCAGTTTCTAAATAAAAGTTAATTTCGAATTCAGCATCGGCTACATGAATCATCACTTGGGAAAGTTTATTATCGGCAACATCCTTTTCCAGTTGTTCCTTAGCTTTATTAAGTGACCACAAGTCTTCTTGAAGCAAATCATCTTTACTAATTTCTAAACTAGTTTGATTAAAATTTCCTTCTTGAACGTTCTCCATAAAATCAGCAATTTTTACTTTCATCATTTTCTCCTAAAGGTACATTTTCAAAAAGTTATCCACAGCACTTTGATAGTTTATTGAGTCTACGTAGTAGCTACGAATATGGACGCCAAGACTTTTATACGTCTTTTTTGGGAATTTTCCACATGTGGATAACTTCCCTTCCATTTTATAAGGGACTGTAAAATCATTCTTGCCATGCATGAATAAAATCGGCAACTTGTTTTGTTCTAAAGCCTTTTTACAGTTTGCCTGTTGGTATGAAAAGCCTGCACGAATTTTCGACATCAATGAAATACCATTGATTAGCCACTTGCCTTTGATATGATATCGTTTTTGACAATGATAGCTTAAAATATCAAATGCACTGGTATAACCAGAATCTTCAATAATCAGTTTAACATTTTTTGGTAAATCATTCCTGGTTGCAAGCATTACTGTTGCTGCTCCCATCGATGCTCCAAATAAAACGATCTTTTGATCAGGCTTTCTCTTATTTAGCTCTTTTATCCAGTCTAAAAGGTCTAAACCTTCAATATAGCCAAACCCTAAATATTTACCTTCGCTTTTGCCAGCTGCTTGATTATCGATTTGAAGCGTATTGCAGCCTAATTTATCAAAGAGTTGCGCGTGCACATTTAACGAATTATGATCCACGCCAAATCCATGCACCAAAATAGCCGTTACATGAGCGTTATTATTCGTAAACCAACCATATAGTTTACTGCCATTGTAACTGGACTTTATTTGCCACTCTTCTTTTGTCTTCTCTAAAAACTTTTTAGTGCTTTCTTCTAGTCCTTCATCCATCTTGACTTTGGGTGCTTGTGAACCTAAAGCCTTTGAACCTCTTTGTTGTATATATAAAAAAAAGGCGTTCAGAATTAGAACGACTAGTAATAACAATATCAATAAAAAGATTATCATTATCTTACCCCTCTTGTGCTAATTCTTTAACGCCTAACATTGCTACAGCTACTAATACCATTGAAACCGTTATTCCAACGAATAACGTTGAAAATGATAGAGCTGCAATTATTAAACTACCGGCATAAGGACCGATTGCTCGACCTAACGAACCAAAAATACTATAGAAACTTTGGAAAGTTCCACGGTTTTTATTCGTTGACATTTTGCTCAATAAAGCTGGAATCGTTGGAAAGACCATTGATTCGCCAACTGTCAAAATCAACATACTAGTGACGTATGCCGCATAGCTTTTAGCTTCTGGTAGCAGTAAAAATGAAGAACCCATGATTACTGTTCCAATGAAAATTTGAAATTTCAATAATTTAAATATTTTGGAAATCACACGATTCATTACTGGTTGAATAATCAAAAGCGAAGCAGCATTAATCGTGAAGACTAATCCGTATTCACGCGTTGTATAGCCTTGGTTGAGCATATAAGCTGACAAATTGCTGTCCCACTGCGAATAACCTAACCAGACAATAAAAATTGACGCACAAATAATAAACATATTAATGTTGAAACGTCTTGACCCGATTTCGATTCGTGGGTCTTTGATTTCAGTTGCTTCCATAGCTGGTCTGTCTGATTCATAATCACGTTCAGCAACCTGATCCAACACGTTAGCTCGAAGCAACAATATAACGCCGCTCAACACGAATAATAGCATTGGTATGAAGAAAGTGAAAAAGATACTCCACTTAAATATGAAGCCAACTGCTGTTGAGCCAATGGCAATTCCGATATTAGCTGCCAAATACATATTATTAAAAATAACTCGGCTATTTCCTGACATTTGCTCTGCGACAAAAGCAGTATAGGCATTGATTGCGGTATAGACTAACCCCATTCCAAATCCTAAAATGAACAACATAATCGCATATGTTGGCCATACATGATGTACTGACATACCTAACAACGATAAGATTGAAATAGCATAACCAATGTATAACGTTCCACGCTTAGAAAAACGATCGAACATAACGCCGCCAAGGGCATTTCCAACCATCATACAGCCTGAATAGACCATCAAGGCGAATCCAGCTGTAACTAGTGTTTCGTGTAGGTTCTTATGAATAAAAATTGTATTGACCGGCAACATAAACCCCATTACCAAGTTAAACGTGATATTTAAAATTAACAACCATATTCTTTGTGCACGCATCCTTCTCACCTCTTCTATTAATTTTTTCAATAAAAAAACCATGGCTTAAATCAACCATGGTTTTATCGGTAGTACTCAAATTGAGTAAATAGGTCCCGGTTCACATCCAGTTCCTATAGATATCCCTCACAATCCGGTGAGTGGTGCTCGATACCCTACCATCATAAGTGTCGTCCTAATTCGACGACTCTCGACTCATCGCACAACCTGTATCATAATATATTCTGAAAATAGTTGCAACACCTTTCACTTAAAGATTTGGGTTTTCACTAACTTTTTCTTCAGTCCAAATCTTATAAATCAAGTTCAATAAGCCGCCCATTTGGCCGTCGACGCCATTATACATCCAGCGATAGATGCAGACATCGTCTTTCATTTCATCTTCTGGTGGGTTGGCACTATTAGCAGTCACAACAATATCAGCGTCTTTTGGATCGCTTACGATTTTAGCATAAGGCAATGACTGCAATGTCACTGCAAGATCTGAGTAAACTAAGAAAAATGACTCTAATTCCAAGTAAACTTTGACTTGAATGTTCTTATTGTATAGTGAGAAGAAACGGTAAGCAATCGCATAAATAGCTTCCGAAATCTGTTTAGATTTTCCATTCAATGACTGATATTTATCACGAAGCATCAAATGTTGCACTGTTGAGTAAATTTTGCTTTCTAATCCTTCATCATTTAGCTTGCTGATAGCATCGCCAAATCCTGAATAGAGATTCAAAATTTCAATGTAGTTGTGATCTAATGCTAGAACGCCAATAATACATGTCGTTAAATTATATTTATAACGTAAGAATTCCTTGTGTGACAAGGCCATATCTGAAACTGCTTGTTCCACATCGATTGGAATAAGTTCCAAGAAATCATCAATGAAGTTAGCGAATAAAGGATTGTATCTAACTAATTGTTTAGAAACTGATTGTAGATATTCATCTGATACTTCAAAAGTAGCAGGAACGCACATCAACAAAATATAGAAGTCAGCTGATTGGAACATTTGCTCTTCGTAACTGACATCTTCTTTGATAGCACGTTTCAATTCTCGAACTTTTTCGCTACCAGTATCGCCTTCAAGCATCGAACCAGCACTTTCAAAAATATTAGGGAATGGATAGTTGATGACATTTAACGCATCCATATTCTGAACATGATTTCCTTCAATGATTCGATACAAATGAGCCATAACGACATAAGCATAGAACATCTTGGTAATATGGTTAGTTGGTTTGAGACGATATTTATCTAAAGCAATATCGACAACCTTAAAGGCAGTCTTTTGCGTAAAGTCTTCAAAAGGCCATACGTATCCCCTTGTAGCGTTCCAGTATAACGCCGCAATTGCTAAACGAATCGATTCCTCATCGCCTACGAAACGCATTGGTTCATAAGCTATTCGGACACCAAAACGCTTTAAATAGCCTCTCATTGGCTTTAAATGACGTAAAACAGTTGCTTTGCTGCTTTCTAGCGTTTCATAGAAATGTTTAAAAGAATCTTCCTTATTCTTAACGATTGCATCGAGGAATAAGTAGCCATCTGAATTAGTTGTCAAATAAGCATGATAGGCATCTCTTGTTACATCAAACATTTCTTCAGTACTGTAGTCATCCTTTTTAAGGATTTTCTTGAAATCATCTTGAATACCCAAGAATGTATTGTAAACACTCCCGTAACTCTTATTCATTTGATAAGCAGCCTTACGTAAGTTGATATCCTTAACCTTAATATCACGATTACGATAGGTATTGATAAGATTGGCACTGGCAAGTTGATTAGTTCTGATCAACTTTATTTTATTAAATAGTTGTATCTTTTCTATTTCTGATTTTGAGAGAAATAAGTCAGTAAAGCTATCCAAAGTATCCACCCCCGTAGATATAATTAATTCTATTATAATAGAATATATTCAATTTCGTATTAAAAAGATTACATTATAGTAAATAAAGTTTCATATTACTAACCTAGTAAAATTTATTACTTAAATAACTAGACAAGATATTTAGGGAAATATGAACACATTTTATTATCTATACCAATATGTTATTTTACGCCTTATTTTTAATAAGTATAGCCCCTGAATTTGCCTTAAATTTTGAAAAAAATAATTTTCATAAAAAAGAAAAAAATAAACTGAATTTTATTCAGTTTATTTCCTTGGATTTATATAAAATACTATATATTTTACTGTATTTTCATGAAAAAATGACGCTTGGCATCAAAGTTTACTTTTAAAAAAGTTTTTATTTACAATAAACTTTTTCATTATTTTTTATAAATATTTCTTCCTATTATTGTATCTGTAAAAAAGAAGACACGAAAAAAGGAATCGACATTGTCGATTCCTTAGCTTGCGTGGCAGCTCCCTATCCTCGCGGGTAGTTTCCCACCAACTACTTTCGGCGCGGAGAAGCTTAACTTCTGTGTTCGGCATGGGAACAGGTGTATCCTTCTCACTATCGCCACCACACTATTTTCGC
>NZ_VDFO01000032.1:0-34147 GCF_009600995.1 Companilactobacillus halodurans
TTAAGCGTATCAATCTTCAAATTTTTTGGCTCCGAGCAAGCTCGTCAGCCAAATAAAAAACAGCTAGACCAATTATGATCTAACTGCTTATGTAAACTGCCATCAACTTAATTTGACGAACAGCCGAAAAAAGTCGAAAAAACAAAAATCCCAACCAATTATTAATTTTGGTCGGGATTTTTGTTTTATTAGTTAATAGATTAATTTGTTTGTTTTTTATTGTTCTTGATTAATAGGGCAAAGATAAAGCCGATGATTGCCATAACGAAGAAGAATGCAAAAACATGTTGGAAACCAATGAATCCGCTGTTGTCAGGTAGGTGATGATTTTGGTTCGTTGTGACCAAAATCAAGGTAGCGATGCTGACACCAAGTGATCCTAAAAGCTGTCTAACTGTCGTGATAATAGCTGTACCATGAGGAATCAAGTCTTCTGGTAAAGAATTTCCACCTAAAGTAGTTGCTGGCATCATGACAAAGGCATTTCCACCTTCAATCAGAACCGCAATCAAAATCATTGGCCAGATAGATAATTGCGTGTGAACGATGAATAGCAAGAACCAGCCGATAACGATCATTGACATACCAGTGATTAAAGTTGACTTAAAGCCAATTTTATCAGCTAATTTACCAGTTAAAGGATTCAAGATACTTAAGACGATAGCAGGTGGAACTAATGCTAGACCTGACATCAAGACTGAAGTATGAAGAATATTTTGGTAATAAAGTGGATAAATGATAGTGACAACGATCAATGAGATGTAAGAAAAGCCTGTTAGAAGAACTGCTAAATCAAAGTTAAAGTTCTTCATAACTTTTAAATCAAGCAATGGCTTATCTTTAGTCAACTGACGATAAATGAAGAGGGCAGTTAAGATTAAACTGACGACTAACAAGATAATCAAGCTTGTACCAAAACTTCTAGTACTGCCGGCTTGGTTAACGACGTATAAGAGTCCAATTAAACCAAGTAGATAAACTGTTGAAACTAAATCTAAACTTGCTTTGTGACGTGGCATAACGTCTTTGATATTAAAGAGTGCGCTGATAAAGATGACAATCATTATCAGTAGGAAAATGACGAATAAACCTTGCCATTTTAAAAAGTTCAAAACGATACCTGAAATAATAGGTCCACAAGCTAGAGCAGAGCCCATGACTAAACCTGCATATCCCATGGTAGAACCACGCTTTTTTTCAGGCGTGATAGTCAATAGAACTGACTGAAAGGATGGGAATAGAATTCCGACCCCAACGGCTTCTAAGGCTCTTCCTAGCATTGCTAAAGGAAAGTTTGGCGCTACGATAATAATCAGCGTCCCGATTGCAAAAATACCAACAACCGTTAAAAAGATTTTTTTAAATGAAAAATTGCTTAATAGCCAAGGGCTAATTGGCATCATAATACACATAATCAACATAAAACCAGTAGTCAACCACTGAATAGTTGGTGCTGTGACGCCGAAGAACTTCATCAATGTAGGATAAGCCGTAGAAAGCGATGACTGGCTGATGGACATTGTGAAGGTTCCTGATAGCAAAGTTATAATGAATAACTTGCGAGCTAAGCTATTTTGGATTTCACCTTTATTCATATATACCCCTTCTTTGTTTAATCTAATAACTATTTAAGGATAGACTAAATAAAAAAGGGTGTCCAGTTGAACGCCCGTATATAGCGCTTTCACAGCTCATATTATCAAAATTATTTTAAATTTTCATTGTGAAATTAGTCTTTCTTAATCCATATCCTTATTGTCTATTTAATGACAGAAAAAAAGGTAATGAAAAATTTTAGATTTTTCATTACCTTAATTTGTGATCTGAAATTTATTCAGATGTTTTTTCTTGATTAATAAAAATTATTTATCAGCTTTATTAGTCATGATGTCATCAATCAAACCATAATCCTTAGCTTCTTGAGCTGTCATGTAATTATCACGATCAGTATCTTTTTGAAGCTTTTCAAATGTTTGACCAGAATTATCAGCCAAAATGTGATTTAATCTCTTTCTTGTCTTCAAGATTTCTTGAGCAGCAATTTCAATTTCTGTTTGTTGACCTTGTGCACCACCTAATGGTTGGTGAATCAAGACAGTTGAATTTGGAAGAGCAAATCTCTTGCCCTTAGTACCAGCTGACAACAACACACTGGCCATTGAAGCAGCCATACCAGTAGCAATTGTTTGAACATCAGATTTAACGAAGTTCATTGTATCCATAATTGCTAATCCGTCGGTAACTGAACCACCGGGTGAGTTGATGTACATGGAAATATCCTTGTCTGAATCTTGGGCATCGAGGAATAACAATTCGGCGATAACTGTATTGGCCATTTGGCTGTTAACTTCACCAGATAGCATGATGATTCTATCTTTTAATAATCTTGAGTAAATATCATAGGCACGTTCGCCACGTGAACTCTGTTCGATAACTGTAGGAACTAACATAAAATGCCTCCTGTTTTTAATTAGCACTCTTAATAGCACAGTGCTAATTTAGCATAATATTTATAATGGGTCAACAAACAAAGCTCGAGATAGGAAATTATTTATTCGGCTGACTGTGTGACACGTGATCTGCTCATTGCTGATTTAACTTTTGACCAAGCAATGTGGAAGACGTAAGCCGAAGTAAATGACAAAATCCAAGTCAAAACGTAACAAACGATAATCGCTAGAATTGGATTGACTGCTGGTAAAGTTTTACCTCCTAAACGCCAGATGATTTGAAGCCAAAAGACGTTGGAAAGGTAGGCTCTATAAGCGTAAGTTGCTAAGAAATGGAAAACCGGCAAAGCTTTAGAGCTCTTGTTGATGTGGTGAATGGCTAAGGCAGCGACCAAGAATATCACTACTAAAGCGTAAATCGTCATTGAAGGTTTGTAATAAGGTGCGTTGGTCAATTGAACTGGGTAACCGAAACTGAAGAGTTCGCGATTAGTCCAGTAGAAAACGGCGAAAAATAAAATTACCAAGATAGGAAATGATTTTTTGATAAAAGTTTCAAATTTTGCCCGAAACATCCAAGCTAATACTCCAAAGACGCCGTAAATAAAGAAACTGACAAATAGTCGATCTAGGAGGTACCAATTTTGTTCGTTGGGACCATGGAAGACTTGGACGTCGTAGAAGTAAATCCAAGCAAAGAAAACGACAATAGTCAAAACAACTGCCCAAAGTCCTCGCTTAGCATTATTTCTGACCCAATGAGCCAAAGCCCAAAATAGTGGCATCAAGATGATGAATTGCAACATCATCGTGTTGTACCAAAGGTGGGGAGCAGCATTACCGTTGATGAAGTGCCAACAAAATGATCCGAAGCTGTTGAATTTGTTGACCTGTTGAACGTTTGGAAAAATCAAGAGGTAAGCTAATGTCCACCAAATAGTAGGGACAAAAAGAGCAGACCACTGTTTTTTCATATATCCACCATAATTGCCCAAGGTATTTTGATTCGTTGTTCTAGTCGTAGTATATAAAATACCAAAAATAAAGGCTGGAGCAGTAAATTTCACCAAATTATAAATGATTCCAATTGGTGTCTGAAAACTAAAACTGGGACTGGTCGATAAAACTAAACTGAGTACGGTCTGCATCATAACGGCAGTACAAGCAAACACTTTCATGTAATCGCCGATATCAGCGGCAGGACTTGTAGTGTCTTTTTTTGAATTCATGTTAATTTCTCCTCTTGCTAGATTGTGAGATCAACAAAAGGAATGCATATGGTCAATATATTCTCAAACTAATAAAAAAGCAACTATATTTTTAATTCTGACCGTTGGAAACTTAAAAAAATCAAAATTAATTCATTACTGATTTCTCGTTGAATACTAGTTAATTTTTTATGTGGGGAGCTGAGAAATATCGTTCTTTGTAAAGGCTCTGGGGTCAAGCGAGCAATTTGAATTTTAGAACTGATAGTTTGCCAAGTAACTGACGGGATAAAACTCAAATTAACGCCAGCTTCAATCAAACCTCTAGCAGTTGCTGGGTCGTCGGTCTCATATTTGTAGTCCAAAGTAATATCGCGTTTCAAAAAGTAATTGTCGGTCGTTTGACGTAATGGATTGATAGGACTGAGGCCAATGAATTTTTCAGTTGTAAGGTCTTTTGGATTAACGAATTGTTGACTATAACCATAACTGATACTCCACCCGACAAAAATTTCTTCCTTTAATACAGGAACATTTGTTAGCCCTTGCAAGGCTTTACTAGAGAAAATGAAATCGAATTGTTTGAAGTCAGTTTCGCGGACATTGTGTTGGGCAATATTTAATCTGACATTCGGGAAACGACTTTTAATGTTAGCGACAATGCTCGGGATAAAGGGAGATGCCACTTCCATCAAAATAGAAATTGGCTGTTCAGTTTTATCGAGGCCACCTTTAACAGCTTACACGCCACGATTCAACTCTTCCAAGCTATCGTTAACATAGCTGTAGAACAGTTTTCCAGCACGGTTTAATTTCAAAGTCCGACCCGTTCGATCAAATAGTGTCGTTTCTAATTCGTCTTCAAGTTGGCCGATAGTCTTACTGACGGCTGGTTGCGAGACATACAAAATTTTAGCCGCCTTTGTGATACTTTCTTGGTTTGCAACAACGACGAAGTACTTTAATTGATTCAACTGCAAATTATCACCTCATATAACTAATTGGTTAAGTATCATGCTTTTTTTATATTATACATGTTATGTAAGGGCAATTATACTGAATTTGTGAGATCAATAAGAAGGATTTGTTGGAGGTGATTAATTATCAAAACTTTGTGGATATTTCCGGGCCAAGGTGGTCAAAAAAGTGGGATGTTAAAAGATGTCCCTCAAGAAATGATTGAGAGAGTAAAAACCTTAACTGGAGTTGAATTGACCGATGATGACAAGGCTTATCAAAATTCGATTCAGATTCAGTTAGGTATTTTATTGCTTCAATTATTTAATATCCGCCAATTAAAAAAGATTCATCAACAACCTGATGCAGTTGCTGGGCATTCCTTAGGTATTTTTGCTGCAGGAGTGGCTGCAGATGTTATCAGTGAAGATGATGCAATTAAGATCGTTTATGTTCGTTCAACGAAGATGCAAGAGTCTTACCCAACTGGATATGGAATGGGAGCAATCGTTGGTTTAACTCGTAAAGAGGTTTCAGCATTGGTCGACCAAATCAATACTGAAGATGAGCCAGTCTTTACTTCTAATCAAAATTCAGAATTACAGACTGTTATTTCAGGATCGATTGCAGGTATCAAAAAAGTTTTAGATTTAGCAAAAGATCACAGTGCACAAAAGACAGTCTTGTTAAAGGTGCCAGTTCCTTCACATTCTCCTTTGATGCAATCAGTTGCTGATGTATTGGAGAAAGAATTGGCAAAGGTAACTTTGCATGATCCTAATTGTACTTATTTAGCTAATTACAATGGTCATGCTGTCAGAAAAGTTGACGGCATTAAATACGATATGATCAATAATCTAGTTCATCCTGTTTACTGGGATACGATGATGGATGTCGCAAAAGAAATTGGCATCGATACTTCGCTTGAACTACAACCGGGTCATACTTTTACCAAATTAGTTAAAAGCAAGTTCTCGGATTTTAGAACTATCACAATGGATAGTATGAATATTGATGATATTGAATTTTTGTTAGAAAAATGGAAAAGAGGATAATCGATGGCTAAGAGAAGTTGGACCCAAAATCGTGATTTAAAAGCTGAAAAAATGAGCAGCATTTCATCAATTTTGGATGGCAAATTAGTTAAAACAGAAAATGCTAAACAATTATTAGAAAGCGTCATTAAACCTGGCGACAAAGTCGTTTTGGAAGGGGATAACCAAAAGCAAGCAAGTTTTCTTTCAAAGACTTTAGCTTCAGTTGACCCTGAAAGAGTTCATGACCTACATATGATCATGTCCAGTGTGTCACGTCCAGAACATTTGGATATTTTTGAAACAGGAATCGCTAAGAAGTTAGACTTCTCATTTGCTGGTCCCCAAAGTACAAGAATTTCCCAAATGATTGCTGACGGAACTTTGGAAGTCGGCGATATTCACACATACCTTGAATTGTATGCTCGTTTGTACGTTGATTTGATTCCTAATGTTGTTTTAGTTGCTGCTGATAAAGTTGACCGCGACGGTAATCTTTACACAGGTGCAAATACAGAGGAAACTCCAGCTATTGTTGAAGCTGCAGCTTTCAAAGACGGAATCGTTATCGTTCAAGCTAACGAAATCGTTGATAAAGTTCCACGTGTTGATATCCCTGGCGACTGGGTCGATGTCGTTGTTCCAGCCGATCAACCATATCAATTGGAACCACTATTTACACGTGATCCTCAAAATGTTACAGAACTACAAATCCTTATGGGTATGATGGCCATTCGTGGTATCTATGAAAAACACAACGTTCAAACAGTTAACCACGGTGTTGGTTTTAATACTGCTGCAATCGAATTGTTGTTGCCAACATATGGCGACCAACTAGGCTTGAAGGGTAAGATTGTTCCTAACTGGGAAGTTAACCCAACACCTACTTTGATTCCTGCAATTGAAAGTGGCTGGATTCAAACAATCCACAGTTTCGGTGGAGAAGTTGGTATGGAAAACTATATCGCTCACCGTCCTGATATTTTCTTCGTTGGTAAAGATGGAACAATGCGTTCTAACCGTGCCTTCGGACAAATGGCTGGTCAATATGCTCTTGATATGTTCGTTGGATCAACTCTACAAATTGATAAATATGGTAATTCATCAACTGTTACTAACGGTCGTCTTTCTGGATTTGGTGGAGCTCCTAATATGGGAAGCAATCCACATGGCCGTCGTCACTCAACACCAGCTTGGCAAAGTCTTCGTCCCGATGATGATCCACTAGGTAAGGGACAAAAATTAGTTGTTCAAATGGTTGAGACATTCGGTTCTAATAAGAAGCCTGTCTTTGTCGACCACTTGGATGCTGAAGAAGTTCAAAAAGAAGCTAAGCTAGCTAATGTTCCAATTATGATTTATAGCGAAGATACAACTCACATTGTGACTGAAGAAGGTATTGCTTACCTTTATAAGACCGACAGTATGGCCGAAAGACAAGCTGCTATCGAGGCAATTGCTGGTGTCACACCTGTAGGTTTGAGAAGCAATCCTAAACAACTAGCTGATTTACGTGCTAGAGGTATCGTTGCCTTGCCAGAAGACTTAGGTGTTCACCGTAGCGAAGCTAAGAGATCACTTCTTGCAGCTCAAAATATGGATGATCTTGTTAAGTGGTCTGATGGACTATACAACCCACCCGCAAAATTCAGAAGTTGGTCATAATTTTTAACAGACTAATTTTTATAAACAATTAAAAAGAGAATGGAGACAAAAATGGAAAAATTACACTTTAATTTCGACACTAAAGATGCAATTTCTAAACCAGTTCACGTTGGTGTTGTAGCATCTGGTGACCTCGAAGTTATTTTCAGACCAACAGATAAAAAGACAGAAGTTAATATTGTTACCGGTAGCGATGGTTTCAAAGAAGTTTGGCAAAATGTTTTGAACCGTTTCTTTGACAGATACCCAATCCAAGTAAACGCTGAAATCAACGACTTTGGTTCAACTCCGGGCGTTGTTAATCTTCGTTTAACTCAAGCATTGGAGGAACTAAAAGATGAAAAATAGTTTTGTTGAATTACATGCACGTGAACGTGCGCTTTCATTATTAGATGCTGGAACTTCTAAAGAGTTAGTTGGACCATTAGATGACATGATTTCACCACATTTGGAGCCCCAAGATATCGTTCCTGAAAGTGATGACGGAATTGTTTTAATGAAAGGTAAGATCAATGACAAAAATGTCTTGATCGTTTCTATCGAAGGTAAATTCCAAGGAGGCGGTATTGGTGAAGTTAGTGGTGCCAAAATCGTTGCAGCCTTAGAGAAGGCCTTAGAAGATAACAAGAATGGCAAGACAATCTATCCAATTATCGTTTTGGATACTGGTGGTGTTCGTCTACAAGAAGCTAACTATGGTTTGTTGTCGATTTCTGAAATTCAAAATGCTGTTATTGCTTTGAAGAAATACGTTCCAGTTATCGGACTTATTCCTGGTCGTGTTGGATCATTTGGTGGTATGTCAATTACTGCCTCAATCTTGTCATACTTGATTACAACTAATAAAGCTAGAATTGGTCTAAATGGTCCAGAAGTTATTGAACAAGAAGCTGGCGTTCGTGAATTTGACTCTAGCGATAAGAACTTGATTTGGAATACTTTAGGAACTAACCAACGTCTTAAGACAGGCTTAGTTGATGAAGTGGTTGAAGATACTGTTGATAACATCAAAGCTTCAATCGTCGATGCTATCGATAAGAAAAAGGATAGCAAGAGAACAGAACAAACTGACTTTTACCTTAGCTTGCTAGATGAATTGGACTTGTCTAAGAAGTTAGATATTCCAACATATGACAAACTATATAAGAATATTAAAGTTACAAAGCATGAAATTCCAGAAGCTACTGCTGGCGACAAAGCTGGTACTAAGAGTCGTGGCCGTTTGTGGTTTGAAAAATTGACTGGCATCAAGAATGCTACTAGTCCAGTTTCAACAGTTTTGCATGCTAATAAGGATGGCAAAGAATACATTGCTATCGTTCCTGATGAAAACAATGACTTCCCACGTGTTCGTGAAGGTGAAGTTGGTTTGCAAGAAGGCTTTGCAGTGGGTAACATCGTTAACAACATTGTTGCTGAAGACAAAGATAAAGACACAAAGCGTCCTATTATTCTAGTCGTTGATGTTCCTAGTCAAGCTTATGGTTACCAAGAGGAATTGATTGGTATCCACTTGGCTTTAGGTTCAAGTGCTGCAGCCTATGCTAAAGCTAGACAAGCAGGTCACCCCGTAATTGACTTTATTCCTGGCGATGCTGTTTCCGGTGGTTTCTTAGCACATGGTCTTCAATCTAACCGTATGATTGCACTTGATGATGATTCAATCACTATTCAAGCTATGTCAAAGGCTAGTGCTGCCCGTATCACTCAAAGAACTATTGCCGAACTAGAAGAAGCTACGAAGCATGTTCCAGCTATGGCTTATGATATCGATAACTATGAAAAACTTGGTGCTTTGTACAAATTAGTTAAGGGTATCGGTTCATGGGATGCAACTGACGAAAATGTAGCTAAAGTTAAGGAATTGATTCAAGGTGCTATCGATAGTCTCGATGGCGATAGAACTTTACATTTCCGTTATCAAACACCAATTGCCATTGAAAGTGGTCGTAAAGCTACTCTCAAAGTCCGTAAATTAGTGGACGAACAATGGTAGAAGTAGAGCCACACGATTTATTAGAAATTAACTCTATTAATGATTTGTCAGGCGATAGACTGCCAGATTGGGCCGAACAAATTTTTTCTAATTCACTGACGGTTGTAGTTAGACGACAGAAAAAACAAGGTGATTTGATTCCGGTTGGTATTCGCGGTATTAAACGAGAGCATCGGTTTGCAACGTATCTTTCTGAAAAGAAGATCAAGAAGGTCATCACGCCTTTTGATTTGGTTCAAGATGAGGCTTGGACTAAAAAGACGACACGTTTTGAATTGCCAGCAATTAAAGCATTACCAAAAGTAGCGCAAATTTTGTCTAACTATCGATGGGGAATCAGTGGTAGCGTAGGTTTTGAATTAGCTACGAGAACTAAAGCAGCCAAAATGACTAGCGATTTGGATTTGATTTTAAAGACTCAAACGCCAATTGATAAAATCAGCGCAAAGAAACTTTTAGAAAAACTCAATCAATTTGGCGTTCATGCCGATTTGCAAGTCATTTTAGGAAGCAGCGGCTTTTCATTAGAGGAGTACGCTAATAGTTCAAAAACTATTATGATGAAAACTATTTCGGGACCAATTTTGGTTGAGAATCCCTGGACAAAAGAATAAATTGTATAAAAGAGTCGAATTCACATTAGTGGATTGGGCTTTTTTTATAGGAGAAAAGATGAAATTTTTAACAAATGACAAGATAAAACTGGATTATCAAGATAGTGGCAGTGGCCAACCTGTTATATTAGTAGAAGGATTTGGTGGCTATCAAGAGGTTTGGCAGGCTCAAGTCGAATACCTTTTAGAGATGAATTGTCGAGTCATCACCTACGATCATCGCAATCAAGGTAAGTCGCAGCGAACTGATAAAAATTTGACGATAGAACAACTGGTCAATGATTTAGCAAGCTTAATTGATTATTTGCAGATTAAAAAACCAATTTTGATTGGGCATTCAATGGGAGCAAGCATCTGTTATGCGTATTTGTCCAAATATCGTAATGTCAAAACGGTTATGGCAATCGATCAATCACCTAAGATGTTAAATGGTCAAGATTGGCAGTATGGATTTGAAGATATTACACAGGAAAATTTCAAAGCAAAAGTCACCACTCCTAATGGTATCCATGAAACGCTGCATGGTTTAGATAGTCGAATCAGTTTTGATTTGAATAAAGTTAAAGCTAATTATCCTTTTGATAGAGATAAAGACTTGCCATTATTGTTTGATCACATTCAAAAAGATTGGCGCGACACTGTTTTGAATACTAAAGTACCCATTAATTTGGTCGTAGCGAAGGAAAGTCCATATTTTAACTATCGATTTGCCCAATTGATGTCAGAGAAGAATCCTTGTATTAGCCAAGTCGTTATTGATGATTGTGGGCATGACATTATGGCGGAGGTACCTGATATCTTCAACCAAACCTTACGCCACTTCATTTTTCAGAGTAAACGAAAAAAATAAGATAATTCTCGGTCTAAATCCGAAGAATTATCTTATTTTTTGTAATAATATTCTGAAAACGGTGTAAAAAGTTGATTTATCAACACTTAAAATCAATAGTTTGTGAAACAAAAAAATGCGCCACGCGGGAGTCGAACCCGCATTCCAGGAACCGGAATCCTGTGTGCGATCCATTACACTAGCGGCGCAAGTACAATAATAATTTTAGCGCACATTAGGGTGAAAAGTAAATCACTAAAAAAATCGAATTAATTGGATTTTTCGTAAACATATCCCTTGATATTTTCACAAGAGAGTTTATACTAATAACTGTGCTTGAGAGATGAACTTGATTCATCCGAGCTTTTATTTTTGGAGTACATGGGTCGTAAACAGACATACAGGGACGAAATAAGTCCCATGGAGTATATCAGATGACTAATAATGAAGATTTAGAATTGCTAGATTTAGTCGCTCCAGACTTCATTAAGACTCTGGAAAAGCGATTTAAAATTCTTCAGAGTATCTCATTAATGGAGCCGGTCGGGCGCAGAGTATTAGCTGATGACCTCAACATTACGGAACGTGGTTTAAGAACTGAGACAGACCTATTGAAGAAGCAAGGGTTGCTTGAGTCTTCAAAGTCAGGGATGTCTCTTACTGAAACTGGTAGCGACGTAGTGGGTAAGTTAACCGATATTTTAGCTGATTATCAAGGAACGGCTATCTTGGAAAAACAACTTAGTACAAAACTTGGAATCAGTCGTTGTATTGTTTTACCAGGTAATGCTGACAAGCAATACCGTGTGATTGACTCATTTGGACGAAGGCTCAATCAACTTTTAGGCTCATTGCTTCTTACAGGACAGTCAATGATTTCTGTTACTGGAGGAAGCACCTTGGCACGAGCTGCAAGAAATCTTTCACCTGATTTATCAAAAAACCGTCAGTTGGTCTTTTTACCAGCTCGAGGTGGAGTAGGTGAGTCAGTTACGATTCAGGCAAATAGTGTTTGTGCCGAAATGGCTTTAAGAACGCAAGGCCAGTACCGTGCTTTGTATCTTCCTGAAGACATTAGCGAAAAAAGTTTTGAATCTTTGCAAAAAGAGACTTCAATTAAATCGGTTCTTGACTTAATATATAGAAGTAATGTTGTGATTCACAGCATTGGAACCGCAAGTATTATGGCTGAGAGAAGAAATCTTTCTGATAAGGAACGTAAACTTGTCAGCTCAGGAAAAGCTGTTTCTGAAGCTTTTGGTGATTTCTTCGATCAAAGTGGTAAACTTGTATATAAGGTACCTAGGATTGGACTTCATGTCCGGGACCTTGATAAAATAGAACATGTGATTGCAATTGCCGGTGGTCAAAGTAAGGCTAAAGCAATTCAATCATATATGAAAAACGCACCTCATCATACGATTCTAATCACTGATGAGGGTGCCTCAAAGTTGATTTTAAGGGATAACCCTTTAAAATAATATTTTTTTGATTTCCTGAAGGAGGAATTTTTGTATGACTACAAAAGTTGGTATTAATGGATTTGGCCGTATCGGTCGTTTGGCTTTCCGCCGTATCGCTGCTCTTCAAGCAGAAGGCAAAACAGATTTGGAAGTTGTTGCTATTAACGATTTAACTTCACCTGCTATGCTTGCACACTTGTTGAAGTATGATACAGCTCACGGTAACTTCAAGACAGATGCTATTACAGCTGAAGAAAGTGCTATCGTTGTTGATGGTAAGAAGATCCCTGTATACGCAGAAATGAACGCTGCAGACCTTAAATGGGTTGCTAACGACGGTGTTGACATCGTTCTTGAATGTACTGGTTTCTACACATCACAAGAAAAAGCACAAGCTCACATCGATGCCGGTGCAAAACGTGTATTGATCTCAGCTCCATCAGGTGACATGCCTACAGTTGTTTACGGTGTTAACGAAGATGTCCTAACAAAGGATGTTAAGATCGCTTCAGCTGGTTCATGTACAACAAACTGTCTTGCACCACTTGCTGATACTGTAAACAAAGCTTTCGGTATCAAAGCTGGTACAATGACAACAATCCACGCATACACAGCTACACAAAAACTTCAAGATGGTCCAGAACGTAAAGGTAATGTTCGTGCTGCACGTGCTGCTGCTGCAAACATCATCCCTCACTCAACTGGTGCTGCTAAGGCCATGGGTCTTGTTGTTCCTGCACTTAAGGGTAAGCTTGATGGACACGCACAACGTGTACCTGTTATCACAGGTTCATTGACAGAATTAGTTGCAACTCTTGACAAAGAAGTTACAGTTGACGATGTTAACGCAGCTATCAAGAAGAGAACAGAAAACAATGAATCATTCGGTTACAATGATGACCAAATCGTTTCATCAGATATCATCGGTACTTCATTTGGTTCAGTATTTGACCCAACACAAACACAAGTTGTTGGTTCAGGTGATGGCCAAGTTGTTAAGACTGTTGCATGGTATGATAACGAATCAGGTTTCACTGCACAAATGGTTCGTACACTTGAAAAATTTGCTACATTGGACTAATTATTTAATCTACATGTAATCGCAAAAACCTAATTTAGTGTGATTTAAATTGGCGGAGGGAGGAAACTCCTTCCGCCTTTTTTTAAGGAAAATATTGGAGGATTTATAATGGCAAAACTTATTGTTTCTGACGTTGACGTAAAAGACAAAAAAGTCTTGATGCGTGTTGATTTCAACGTTCCTATCAAAGATGGTGTTGTCGGCGATACTAACCGTATCGTTGGTGCTATCCCAACAATCAAATATGTTTCAGAACATGGTGGAAAGGTTATCTTACTTTCTCACTTGGGTCGTATTAAGAGTGACGAAGACAAGAAAGCTTTATCATTGAAGCCAGTTGCTGCTAAACTTCAAGAATTAAGTGGTTTGTCAGTTAAGTTCGTACCAACTAACGAAGGTAAAGAACTTGAAGATGCTATCAACGAACTAAATGATGGCGACATCCTACTTATGGAAAACACTCGTTTCCAAGATATCGATAATGACTTTGGTAAACGTGAAAGCAAGAACGATCCTAAACTTGGCGAATACTGGGCATCACTTGGTGACGTATTTATCAACGATGCATTCGGTACAGCCCACAGAAGCCATGCTTCAAACGTTGGTATTTCAACAGCCATGAAGGCTGCTGGCAAGCCAGTTGCTGCTGGATTCTTGATGGAAAAGGAAATCAAGTTCTTAGGTAATGCCGTTGACAATCCTGTACACCCATTCGTAACTATTCTTGGTGGTGCTAAGGTTTCAGATAAGATCGGTGTTATTGAAAACTTAATTCCAAAATCAGACCACATCTTAATCGGTGGTGGTATGGCATACACATTCTTGGCTGCACAAGGCCACAAGATTGGTAAGTCACTATTCGAAGCTGACAAAGTTGACCTAGCTAAGGACCTCCTTCAAAAAGCTGGCGACAAGATCGTACTTCCTGTAGACCACATCGTTGCTAAAGAATTCTCTAATGATGCTGATGCAACAACTACTGATGGCGTTGATATTCCTGATGACGAAATGGCTCTTGATATCGGACCTAAGACAGTTAAATTGTTCCAAGATAAATTAAATGGTGCAAAGACTGTTGTATGGAATGGACCAATGGGTGCATTCGAAATGAGCAAGTTCGCTGAAGGTACACTTGAAGTTGGACGTGCTATGGGTAACTTATCAGATGCTATTACTATCGTTGGTGGTGGTGACTCAACTGCTGCTGCTAAGAGCCTTGGTATTGCTGACAAGCTTACACACATCTCAACTGGTGGTGGTGCATCACTAGAATACCTTGAAGGTAAAGTATTACCTGGTATTGACTCAATTTCAGATAAATAATTATTTTTCACAAGGAGAATTAATTTATGCGTACACCTATTATTGCGGGTAACTGGAAGATGAACAAAAATCCTAAAGAAACCCAAGAATTCTTAGACGGCATCAAAGGCAAATTGCCAGAATCTGGCGTAGAAGCTATTATCGGTGCTCCAGCTATCGACTTGACAACACTTGTTGCTGGTGCTGAAGGTACACCTTTAAAGACTGCTGCTGAAAACTCATACTTCGAAGATGCAGGTGCATTTACTGGTGAAACTTCACCTAAAGCACTTGACGAAATGGGTCTTGACTATGTAATCATCGGTCACTCAGAAAGAAGACAATACTTCAAGGAAACTGATGAAGACATCAACAAGAAAGCACATGCTATCTTAAAGAACAACATGTTCCCAATCATTTGTTGTGGTGAAACACTAGAACAACGTGAAGCCGGAAAAGCTGAAGACTGGGTAACTGGTCAAATCGAAAATGCTGTTAAAGGTATTTCTGCTGACGACTTAGTTAAATCAGTTATCGCTTACGAACCAATCTGGGCTATCGGTACTGGCAAGACTGCTACTGCTGATCAAGCACAAGAAATGGTTCACGTAATCCGTGAAAAGATTGCTAGCTTGTACGATGCAGATACTGCTGATAAAGTAAGAATTCTTTACGGTGGTTCTGTAAAACCAGCTAATGTTAAAGAATTAATGGCTAAAGAAGATATTGATGGTGGACTTGTTGGTGGTGCCAGCATGGACCCTGAATCATTCTTAGCTTTGGTTAACTATAATAAGTAATAACTTTTATTAAGTTATTTATTTTAAGTGCCAAAAAGGTTAAAATTAGGTTGTATTAAATCATAAAGGAGAAATTTAAAATATGTCTGTAATTACTGATATTTTAGGCCGTGAAGTTCTTGATTCACGTGGTAACCCAACTGTTGAAGTTGAACTATATACTGAACTAGGTGGCTTTGGCCGCGCACTTGTTCCATCAGGTGCTTCAACTGGTGAACACGAAGCTGTCGAATTACGTGATGGCGACAAATCACGTTTTGGTGGTAAAGGTGTTCTTAAAGCCGTTGCTAACGTTAACGATAAAATCGCTAAAAAAGTTATCGGTATGGATGTTACTGACCAACGTGCTATTGATCAAGCTATGATCGACTTGGATGGTACACCAAACAAAGCTACTCTTGGTGCTAATGCTATTCTTGGTGTTTCATTGGCTGCTGCACGTGCTGCTGCTGACGAATTAGGTCTTCCATTGTACGAATACCTTGGTGGTCCTAATGGTCACGTTATGCCAACACCTATGATGAACGTTATCAATGGTGGTAAGCATGCTGACAACAACGTTGACTTCCAAGAATTCATGATTATGCCCGTTGGTGCAAAATCAATGCGTGAAGCCGTACGTATGGGTTCAGAAACATTCCACTCACTTAAAGCTGTTCTTGAAAGCCGTGGCTTGAACACAGCCGTTGGTGATGAAGGTGGATTCGCTCCTGACCTTGAAAACAACGAAGCTCCATTCAAGATTCTTGTTGAAGCTATCGAAAAAGCAGGTTACAAGCCTGGTGACGACGTTGCTATTGGTTTTGATGTTGCTTCATCAGAATTCTACGACGCTGATACAAAGAAATACAACCTTAAGGGTGAAGGCGAAAACGGTGCTAGCTTAACTGCTGACGAACTTATCGACTTGCTTGATGGTATCGTTGACAAGTACCCAGTTGTTACAATCGAAGATCCTATCGATGAAAACGAATGGGAAGACTGGCAAAAAGCTACTAAGGTTCTTGGTAAGAAAGTACAAATTGTTGGTGATGACTTGTTCGTTACAAACACTGACTACTTGAAGAAAGGTATTGAAATGGGAGTCTCAAACTCAATCCTTATCAAGCTTAACCAAATCGGTACACTTACAGAAACATTTGAAGCTATCGAAATGGCTAAAGAAGCTGGTTACACAGCTATCGTTTCACACCGTTCAGGTGAAACTGAAGATACAACTATTGCTGACTTTGTTGTTGCTACAAACGCAGGACAAATCAAGACCGGTTCAATGAGCCGTACTGACCGTATTGCTAAGTACAACCAATTGATGAGAATTGAAGATCAACTTGGTGACCAAGCAGAATACAAGGGTGGCAATTGCTTCTACAACCTAAAGAAATAATTACAAATGTGTAGTTGAATAAAACAGCCCTCTGGGCTGTTTTATTTGTACAATATAAATATATTGTTGGAGGTAATATTAAATGACACTTAAAATTGCATTTATCGGTTTTGGTAAATCAGCTAATCGTTATCATTTGCCATACCTAAATATTAGAGACAAGTTTGAATTAAAGACCGTTTATACCAGAAAAGCTCCTAATGAATCTCTAGCGAAACCTTATAAAGAAAAGGGAGTTAAATTTACTAATGATTTAAACGACATTCTAAATGATTCAGAAATTGATTTGGTAACCATCTGTACTCCAGCCAAAACTCATTATGATTTGGCTAAGAGCGTTATTGAAGCTCACAAATCAGTTATCGTTGAAAAGCCATTTGTCGACACCTTAGATCATGCCAAAGAATTGATTAAATTAGGTCAAGAAAATAACGTCTTAGTTATGCCTTATCAAAATCGTCGTTTCGATGGCGATTACTTGGCAGCTAAAAAAGTTATTGAGCAAGGCTTTTTAGGTGATATAGTTGAAGTTGAGTCACACATTGACTATTACCGTCCTAATACTGTTAACGGTAAGGGGGACTAAGGAACAAGGCGAGTTCTACGGTTTAGGAATCCATTTGATGGATCGTATGGTCGCTTTGTTTGGTCGGCCTGACCAAGTGGTTTACGATATTCGCAATACCGAAGTTGAAGATGCTGTGGATAACTATTTTGATGTCGACTTGCACTATGGTCAAAAGATGAAAGCTAAAATCAAAGTCAGCACAGATGTAGCTCAAGAATATCCTCGTTTTATAATTCAGGGTATGAATGGTTCCTTTATCAAATATGGTGCCGACCAGCAGGAAAATGACTTGAAAGCTGGTATCATGCCAGGAACTGATGGCTTTGGTGAAGACAGTCCTATGTATTACGGAATTGCTAAATATAGAAATTCCAATGGCGACTGGATTAAGAAACAAATTAAAACGCCACTAGGTGACTACGGTTTGTACTACGATTCTGTCTATCAGACATTAGTCAATCATAAGCCACGTTTAGTAAGCAATAAAGAAATTTTAACAGATATGGAATTATTGGAAGCTGGTTTTTACGAACCATCACCTTCAATCTACAATGTTCCAAAGCTAGATATGTAGGGAGTTATAATGAGGATAACAATTACTGATAATGAAAAAGTAAGACTAACGCTTGAGGGAGTTTTAGTTGGAATAATTTCAGGGGTCATCGTCAGTTTATTTCGCTGGTCGATTGCGAAATCCCTAAAAATTTATCAGGATATTTACATTGCAGCTAGAACTAATGCGCTTTTAATCATTGCTTTGTTAGTGTTGATGGTTGTTATTGCTGTTTTTGTAGGATTTTTGATTAAAAAAGAACCCAATATTTCGGGTTCAGGTATTCCACAAGTTGAAGCTCAATTAGGTGGAGAAATGAAACTTAATTGGTGGTCGATTTTGTGGAGAAAGTTCGTCGGTGGTATTTTGAGTATCGGTCCAGGATTATTTCTTGGACGTGAAGGACCATCGATTCAATTAGGAGCATCAGTTGGTCAAGGAATCGGTGACTTAACGCATGATAATGTCGGCGTTAACCAACGTGTCTTGATTGCCAGTGGTTCAGCAGCTGGATTAGCTGCAGCTTTCAGTGCCCCAATTGCTGGAGCAATGTTTGTCTTGGAAGAAGTCTATCATAATTTTTCACCACTAGTGTGGATAACTTCCTTGGCCAGTGCCGTCAGTGCCAATTTGGTGGCTTTATACGTTTTTGGATTGGAACCTGTTTTACAAGTACCTTACCAATACAGTTTGCCAGTTAAATATTATTGGCATTTGATTGTTTTAGGAATCATCTTAGGTTTGATGGGAAGACTTTACCAAGTCGGTACTTTATCAATGCCTTCAATTTTTGCTAAAACACGTTTACCTAGATATATCCATGGGATAATTCCTCTATTGTTGATTGTTCCATTAGGGATGCTGGTTCCCCAATTTATCGGTGGCGGTAACTCTGTTATCATCAATCTTGATAAATATGGTACGAGTTTGTTACTCTTGGTTGGTCTGTTAGTTATGAGATTTATTTTTTCATTGATTTCATATGGTTCTGGATTACCTGGAGGAATTTTCTTACCGATTCTGAATTTAGGTGCCATCATTGGTGCTATTTATGCTGTTTTTATGAATCAAATAGGTTTGTTGCCAATTTATTTTGAAAGCAATCTGATTATTTTTGCAATGGCTGGATACTTTGCTTGTATCAGTAAAGCGCCATTTACAGCAATTATCTTAGTCACAGAAATGGTTGGGTCATTAAAACATTTGATGCCTTTAGCCGTTTTGTCATTAGTTGCTTATATTGTGGTCGATTTGATGAATGGGGCACCAATTTATGAAGCCTTAAAAGAACGTCTCAAGATTAATTCGAAGTATTTAAATCGGGTCAGCAAATTCAATGACCGTTTGGAAGTGCCAATTTATGAGGGCAGTTCAATCGATGGTAAATACATTCGAGATATTCCGTTTCCTAAGAATATCTTGGTAGTTGCAGTCTATCGTGGCGAGCAACAATTGATACCTCGTGGCGATACTCTGATCAAAGCTGGCGATAGAATTATCTTTATGGTCAACGCTGGTCAACGTGCTAAAATAGCTAGGAAGCTGAAAGATTTGATTAATGGAATTAACTAGAAATTTGACTGCTTTTATGTTATTGTTTTAGGAGTGATTTCAGCTTTTAGACACCATGAACGGAGGTTTTACAGGTGTATAACATTATCGAAACAGTGTTGATAGTCGTTTCTATTTTGATTATTATTGCCGTATTAATGCAACCTACAAAGCAACAAGATGCTTTGAATGCATTATCTGGTGGTGGTGGTGACCTATTCAGCAACCAGAAGAAACGTGGCTTTGAAGCCTTCATGGTTAAGGTTACCTACGTTTTACTAGTATTGTTTTTCGTATGTTCACTAATACTAGTTTACTTATCATCTCACTAAGCAATTTATCCTCCTGAAGTTTGTCAGGAGGTTTTTTGTTATAAGGAGCTTTATATGAAAATTCTAAGACCAAAACCATTTTATTTTGACAGTGGTTCCAGTGCAGTGTTATTGTTACATTCATTTTCAGGGACATCTAATGATATGCGTCTCTTGGGTCGGTTTTTAGAAAGAAATGGATATACAGCTTATGCTCCAATGTTAGTTGGACATGGAACTTCTGAACCTTTAGATATCTTGCAAGAAGGATCTCCACAAGCCTGGTGGCAACAGACAAAGTCAGCAATTGATTTTTTAAAACAAGAAAATAAAACGAAAATCTATGTTTTTGGCTTGTCTTTAGGGGCTATTTTTGCCACCCAAGCAATCGAAGAACTTGATGACGTTGTCTGCGGGGGAGTATTTGGCTCACCTTTGTACAATAAAGAGTTCAATAATATAAGAAACGCCTTTATGACGTATGCCAAAAAGGTGTATTCTGTTCAACAGGGCTTAACAGATATCGAAATTGACTCTAAACTTAGAATTGTTGATTCTAAGATAGATTCGTTTTTAATGGAGATAAGAAAAGCGTCAGTAAATGTAACAGATAATCTAGCTGAAATAAAAAGACCATATTTTATTGGTCAAGGTACGAGTGATAAATTAGTAGATCCCAATGCTGCAACGGAAGTAGCAAAGGACGTTAAAACATCACAGCTACATTTATATAATGCAGGGCATGTTTTAACTATCAACAACGCTCATAATCAATTGCAGAGCGATGTTTTAAACTTTTTAGAAAATAATTGAGGATAGAAATGCCAGATAAAGAAAATAAATTAATTGCAGATATATTAGAGGTTTTCAGAAGTAATCCTGATCGCCGCTACAAATCTGAACAAATTGAAGACATTTTAAGAATGCACGGGGCATCAGCATTCAAACGTGTCGTAAAGGCTCTAGCAGTCCTAGAAGGTGAAAGCAAAATTGCTTTGACTAATAAGGATGAATTCAAGATGGCTGCACCAGAAACTGTCGTTGAAGGAACTTTTAAGGGTAATGATAAAGGTTTTGGTTTCGTAAGATATGACGAAGTTGAACCTGATGCCTTTATTGCTAGAAGCAATACCATGTTCGCTGTTAATGGAGATACAGTTGAAGTTAAGATAACTAAACCTTCAAATCCTTGGATAGATAAGGGTCCTGAAGGTGAAATCATAAAAATTGAAGAACGTTCATTGACTAAGGCAGTTGGTGAATTCCACGCTTATAGTGATGCTCAAGTTAAAAAGAGTGGTCATTACGGTTATGTTCAAAGTCATGAAAAGAAGATTGCTTCTTACATGATTTTCATTTCCGATAAGGGCTTGCACCCACAAATTGGCGATATGGTTCAAGTATCAATTGATGAATATCCAAATGCCAAGCACCCTCAAAGTATGGAAGGAACTGCTCTAGAAATCATTGGTAATAAAAATGATCCCGGTGTTGATATCATGTCAATCGTGGTCGACAACGATATCAATCCCGAATTTCCAAGTGAAGTCCTTAAAGAAGCTGAACAAATTCCTGATCATGTCTTAGATTCTGACCGTGTTGGTCGTAAAGATTTAACTGATAATATGGTTATCACAATCGATGGGGATGACTCAAAAGACTTTGATGATGCTGTCGGTTTAGATATGTTGCCAAATGGCAACTTCCATCTAGAAGTAGATATTGCCGATGTAACGCATTATGTCAAAGAAGGTTCACCATTAGATCAAGAGGCTTACGCTCGTGGTACAAGTACTTACTTGGTAGATCGAGTAATTCCAATGCTTCCATTTAGACTATCTAACGGTATCTGTTCCTTAAATCCGGGTGAAGACCGTTTGGCCCTTACTTGTGAAATGGAAATTGACCACAAGGGTAATGTTATTAATCATGAAATTTATCCTAGTGTCATTCAATCTAAATATCGTATGACTTACAACAACGTTAACGCCATTTTAAAGGGCGACGAACTGCTCAACGAAGAATATGCACCAGTTGTTCCAATGCTTAAAGAGATGGCGCAACTTCACGAAATCTTGTTCAACAAGCGTCATGAACGTGGAGCTATCGACTTTGAAGAAACTGAAGCTCAAATCATCGTTGATGAAAACGGTAAGCCAATCGACATTAAGTTGAGAGAACGTGGCACATCTGAAAAGATGATTGAATCATTTATGTTGGCCGCTAACGAAACTGTTGCCGAACACTACAATGTTAAACACGTACCATTCTTGTATCGTGTCCACGAAAAGCCCGATGAAGAAAAAGTTAAGAACTTCTTTGAATTCACAGCCGCAATGGGTGTTCAGGTTAAAGGTAACTTAAAAGAAATCACACCTAAGATGTTCCAAAATGTTTTAGCTAGCGTTGTCGGAACACCTGAAGAACAAGTCGTAACTATTATGTTGTTGAGAAGTTTGCAACAAGCTCGTTATTCCGACGAACCTCTTGGTCACTTTGGTTTAGCTGCCAAGTACTATACGCACTTTACTTCACCAATCAGACGTTATCCTGATTTGACTGTTCACCGTATGATTCACAGTTATGCTAAGAACGGCTTTACTGATGAAGAACAAACTAAGTGGTCTAATAAACTGGACGATATTGCAACTCATACTTCAAGTCGTGAACGTGTTTCAGTTAATGCTGAACGTGCAGTTGACGATTTGAAGAAGACTGAATATATGGCTGATCAAGTTGGAAATACTTTTGATGCTGTTGTCAGTTCTGTGACAAGTTTTGGGATGTTCATTCAACTCGACAATACCGTTGAAGGTTTGATTCATATTTCAAATATGAAAGATGACTTCTATGAGTTTGATGAGAAGAGTATGTCCATGCATGGTCGTGGAACAGGTAAAATCTTTAGAGTTGGACAACCAATCAAGGTCAAACTTATCAGAGCCGATGTTGAACATCGTCAAATCGACTTTGAAAGAGTCTTAACTCCAGAAGAACAAGAGCAAGCTGATAAACGTGAAGCTGAGTTCAAGAAGAAACGTTCAAATCAACATGGTCGCGGACGCGGTGGACATGGTCGTCATAATGACCACCGTAAAAACGGCAATAATAATAACCATAAGAGACGTGGTAAATACGAAAGACGGTGATTCTTTTGAAGAAACATCATACAAAAGCTGCTAATGAAGTAGCAAACAATCGTAAAGCTCGCCATGATTATAATATTTTGGATACTTACGAAGCAGGAATTGCTTTGACTGGAACTGAAATCAAATCAGTTCGTGCCAGTAAGATGAATATTAAAGATGGATTCGTTCAAGCCAGAAATGGTGAACTTTGGTTAGAAAATGTTAATATCAGCATTTATGACCAAGGAAATATGTTCAATCATGACCCATTACGTAATCGTAAATTACTGTTGCACAAAAAAGAAATCCGCAAGATTACTTCAACTATTCAGGAAAAGGGAATTACTGTTGTACCTTTGAAAGTATATTTGAAACATGGTTTTGCTAAAGTTTTGGTTGGCGTAGCAGAAGGTAAGAAGCAATACGATAAACGTGAAACAATCAAAAGACGTGATCAAGAAAGAGAAATTCAACGTGTTCTTAAGAATGCGTATTAATCTCTTTAGATTGATCGCTTTTTTTTTTGCCAAAAATTTGGATAAATTATCTAAGTGCTTTGTCATAATTTTGGATATGATAAAATTAAATTAAATATTTCACGGGGTGCGTAATGAAGAAACTATGGGGAATTATCTTTGCTGTTTTAGGCGTGGCTATCTTTTTTCAGTCAGCAACAACAGTAAAAGCTGACGATTATACAATTAAGCAATATTTTGCTAATGCTGATATTTTAAAAAATGGCGACATTGACTTAACGCAACGAGTTACCTATCGATTCAATGGTGATTTTCATGGCGTCTACTATAACCAAGATATTCAGGGTATCAAAGGGATGTCGAAACCCCAGGTTTACTATGAAGATTCGGACCAAGATATTAAACCCTTAGTAGCATCTGATTCTGGACAAAACGATACTTTTAAAGTTACAAAAAGTAATAAGCAAGTGAATATCAAAGTCTATCACGATGTTTCATTTCAAAAAGTAACTTATATTTATAAATACAAATTGAATGGGGCAATCACTAATTATTTAGATACGGCTGAGATGAATTGGAAAATGATTGGTAGCGGCTGGGATCAAAAAATAAATAAAGCTGATTTACAAGTCAATTTGCCTCAAAAAAACGTTTCTAAGTTGCAAGCCTGGACGCATGGACCCTTAAATGGAACGACCAAAGTTAGTCAAAAAAATGGCCAGGTTAAAATGACGATAGATAATTTACCCTCAAATCAATTTGTTGAAAGTCATATTATTTTTCCAACGGCAGTGACTGCTGACAATAAAAATGTCATCAATAAAAAGGCTAAAGCTTCCGTTTTAAAACATGAAAAAAGATTAGCCCAAGCAGCCAATGCAAAAAGAAATCATAAAATTTGGATTTATCGAATCCTGATGATACTTGGATTTGCAGTTATTTTGATAATTTATCTTTATCACTTCATTTCATTGAAAAAGCATCCTACTAATAAGCATATTATTCCTACGCCATTGCATCATTTCTTCGATGAACCGAAATTTTTGCCAAGTATGACGCAAATAGTTTTAAATCACACGGATAAAGCTGATGCTCAGGCTTTAACGGCTGATTTATTGTACGAAGTCGGTCAACATCATTTAAAAATCGAGAAAATTGGAATTCATGGCAAAAATTATGAAATAACCGCCTTGACACCACCAACTAATGCATTCTTTAAGTATTTAATTGAAGAGATTGGAAATGGCGAGTCGGTTACCTTGAATCAAATCAAAGGGGTGGCTCGTTCCAGTGAAAAATTTGTGACACTCTTTGAAAATTGGTCCAAGGATGCTGCTGAGGGTAGAGAGAAGTATCTCGACTTCAAGAATATTAATATAATGGATAATTTCCGTGTGGCAGCAATTGCTAGCGATGTAATCCTCTTTATTATGATAATGATCAATATTTTGTTTGAACGACATATCTTATTATTCAGTACAATTGCAGTAATCTTAATGATTGCTGTTTGGATAATTTATTGGTATTTAAAAAAGAAAATTACTTTGTATACTGATGAAGGTGAAGTGGAGGTTAATCAAATTCGTGCTTTTAAGAGAATGTTGAACGATATCGATGATATCAAGATGGCTGAAGTCGGGGATGTGATTCTCTGGGAGCAGTTTTTGCCTTATGCAGTCGTTTTTGGAGTATCAGATAAAGTCATTAAGGCATTGAAGTTAAACTTCAGTACTGAGCAATTAGACCAATCGATGGTCATTCCATTTTATATTGGAGCAGGAGGATTTCTTGGCTCCAGTTCAACTGGCTTTCAGTCATCATTTACTAGTGCAATCACAGCCAGTGGTTCCTCAAGCGTTGTCGGTGGTTCTGGTGGATTTAGTGGCGGATCTTCGGGAGGATTTGGCGGAGGTTCCGGTGGTGGAGCTTTTTAAGACATTAAAAAAGGAGATTCCAAATTAATTTTGGAGTCTCCTTTTAATGTTTAAATTTTAATTATACATTACGACGTTTAAAATAAATAAGATTCGTTAAAACAAATAGTCCAATTATTGAAGTAATAATTCCTGAATCAGTACCAGTTTGTGGTAAAGCAGTATTTGAATCTGAAGCTTTTGAATCTGAATCGCTGCTGGATTGTCCCGGTTTAAAGGGATTAGTAATCAAACCTGCTTCTCCTTCTATTTCCTCATCATTGTTACTTGAAGGATTTTCAGGATCAACAATTACGTCTTCGTTATTGTCATCCTTATCATTACCTTCACCAGTATTTGGTTCTTCAGTATTATTGTCTTCATTATTATCTTCATCGTCTTTTACAGGTTCATTTGTTGTAAAGACATGTACAGCATCGGTAGTTGTTCCAGAAATTGTAAATGGAATCTGTGCTGTGTTCAATGTATAGCCAGTTGGAGGAGTTACTTCTTTGAAGTAATAATTGCCCTTTGCTAATTCGCCAACATTTATTTGACCAGCTCCATTAGTAGTTAAACCTGATTTAATTGGAGTATCCGAACCTTCTTGATACAGGTCATAAACAGCACCAGCTAGTGGGGTATTATTTTCATCGGCACTAGTTTTAGTTAAAATCACCGATCCTAGAATCTCGTTACCATTGCCACTACCAGAATTGCTATTTCCAGTGACGCTGCCATCGGCTACTCCAGAATTAGTTTCGCCAGAGGTTCCGCCACCCCATGTGAAGTCAGCGTGGTTTTTAAATTTAGTTCCATTTTCAGCATCAGCTGGATTATTGATTTTTGTTTGGAAAGTTACGGCATAAAATTGATTGTTGGAAAGTCCATTTAAAGTAAAGCCGCTACCAGAAGTTTCTTGTAAATTGTAGTCGCCATTACTTAGCAATTGACCTTTCTTATAGTAACCAGGTGATGACCAGTAAGCTTCATAAACATTGACAGTACCATCAACGTAAGTTTGTCCAGAACTAGGGTCGATAAAATCTTTGACCGTTAAATTAGGAAAATTTTCGCTATTGCGGTTGACTAGAATCGTCCAAGTTATAATTGCGTTGCCATTGGCATCTTTTCCAATGACTCCCTTTTTTGAGAAGTCGGCATCAGATGAAACTAAAGTCATATTGTCAGTGAAATTTCCAATCGTTACATCATTGTTTCCTACAACAGCGTCTTTTCCGGGTTGAACTCCGGTACCGATATTGATTTCACCAGCAAAATCGGTTTTATTTTCAACATTTTCGTTGAAAGTAACGGTCATACTATTTGAACTTTTGTTAAGGACGGCAGTACCAATCACATTATTATCACTATCATAGATAGAAATTCTTTCGCCATCTTTAGTAACCTTTAATGTATCTGGAAAATCAACTGTCCAAGTATCGCCATTTTGCAGTTGAGTATTTGCAGGTACTTTCCAGTCAAGCGTTAAATTAACATCGCTTGCTGTACCATAATCTTTTTGAGCTATCGACATTCCACTTAAAAGGTCATTAGTTTGGTAATCAGTTGCAGCCTCTGTAGTATTGGTCTGGCTATTGAAAATAAGAATCAAGCCCAATATTGCAAAAGCAACGACAAAAAATCTTCGTAAATATTTCCCCATTATTCTTCCCCTTTCTTTTTCAATACAATTCTAATTATAGAGGCAATAATAGTTTTTAAACAGGGGGTGGGGAAAAGAAAAAAGAAAACTTTATATTTAATTAAAAGCCTGATTAATCGGAGATTATCCGCTATCATAAGGCACCATATCTTGTGAAATTTGAGAAATCTATACAATATATAGATTAGAAGTGATATCATTATGAATGTTGTTTTTTTTACAAATTAAGATATTTAAATGAGGTATGGAGGAGAATAATGATGATCGTATTGAGCGGCGCAATTGGAGCCGGAAAAAGTTCATTGGCAACGGTTTTATCAGAACATTTAGGAACAGAGGCTTTCTATGAACAGGTTGATAATAACCCCGTTTTGCCACTATTTTATAAGGATCCTAAGAAGTATGCATTCTTATTACAAATTTACTTTTTGAACAAACGTTTCGAATCAATCAAGAAAGCGATGGTCCAAGATAATAATGTCTTAGACCGTTCGATCTATGAAGATTCACTATTTTTCCATATGAACGCTGATATGGGAAGAGCCACTCCACAAGAAGTAAAAGTTTACGATGAACTATTGGCTAACATGATGCAAGAATTACCATATGCTGCTGCAAAAAAAGCACCTGACTTATTAGTACACTTGGATATTTCTTACGATACAATGATTCACCGTATCGAAAAACGTGGACGTTCATATGAACAACCAGAACAAGATCCAACTTTGCCTGAATATTATAAGCAATTGCTTAGCCGTTATGATGGCTGGTATGACGATTATGATTACAGTCCAAAGATGAAGATTGATGGCGACAAGAATGACTTTGTTGAAAACCCTGAAGATCGTCAAAAGGTTTTGGATTTGATTGATGAACAATTACGTGCTCGCGGAACACTAAAATAGAAATTGATTAAGTTAAACAAAGACGCTACAGCAATCAAAGACGATTGCTGTGGTTTTTTTGTTACTTGCGAGTCGATTCAAAATAAGATAACCTATTAGAGGCAGTTTGCACTGGTAACCTGCTTTAATTAAAACAGTGGAGGGTTTTATTTTGAATAATTTGAAAACAAGGGATATTACACAATTAGCTTTGATTGCTGCACTTTATGTAGCAGTGACGATTGCTCCTGTAATTTCAGCTTTTTCGTATGGCCAGATTCAATTTCGAGTTTCAGAAATATTAATGTTGTTGCCATTCTTCAATCATAAATACAGCTGGTCATTGATCATTGGTTGTTTCATTTCGAACATTTTTAGTGCTTCTTTAGGAGTATATGATCTGATATTGGGGACTTTGGCAACTGCCATCGCTTGCTTGATCATCACTAAGATTCCTAAAAATGTTAAGTGGCTCTGGACTGTTCCAGTTGTTTGTGCCGTGGTAAATGGAATTATCGTTGGTGCTGAATTACATTTTGTGTTGAATTTGCCATTTTGGTTAAATTTTGTCACTGTTGGATTAGGAGAATTAGTTGTTGTCGCAATCGGCGCAATTATTTTCTATTTCTTGATGCAGAATCAAAATTTCAACAAATTAATCAATTAAGACAGTGAGAGGGAAGTGATTCCCTCTTTTTTTTGTTATAATCTATTCTATAAAGATTGTGAGGAGATGTGTTTATATGAATATCGGAATCTTTACCGATACATACTTCCCTCAAGTAAGTGGGGTAGCTACATCAATCCAGACATTAAAGAGTGACTTAGAAAGAAAAGGTCATTCAGTCTATATTTTTACTACAACTGACCCTAAAGTTTCTAAGAAGACAATTGAACCTAATATTTTTCGCTTAGCCAGTGTACCGTTTATTTCGTTTACGGACCGGAGAATTGCGATTCGGGGAATGTTTCATGCGGTTGATTTAGCTAAGGAATTAAAATTGGATATAATTCATACACAAACTGAATTTTCACTAGGTATGATGGGTAAATTTGTTGCTAAGCAATTAAAGATTCCCTTCGTTCACACATACCACACAATGTATGAAGATTATTTGCACTATGTTTTAAATGGACATTTATTAAAACCTTATCACGTTAAGCAGATGACACGCTTGTTTTTAAAAAATGCTTCTGGAGTCGTTGCTCCAAGTAAGCAAGTTAAAGAGACGATGGATAGGTATGGTATTAAAGCACCAGTTTCAATTATTCCAACTGGAGTCGATTTATCCGAATATACTAAACCAGTTAACGCTTCAGCTGTTCGTGAACGATTGGGTATTTCTGAAGATACGCCAGTGATTTTGATGTTAAGTCGAATAGCTCTAGAGAAAAAAATTGATCACATGTTGAAGTCAATGCCAGAGCTACTCAAATATAATCCTGAAATTATGTTGGTTATTGTTGGCGATGGTCCTGACATGGATGAATTAGTTCAGATGACTCAAGATTTAGGTATTAGCGATAACGTTATTTTTACCGGCGAAGTAGCACATGACCAAATTTCGCCTTATTATCATATGGCTAATCTTTTTGTATCATCAAGCGATACAGAATCGCAAGGCTTGACTTATATTGAGGCAATTGCTTCTGGAACAAAAATCGTTGTGAGAAGTGCACCTTACACTGATTCATTACTGACTGATCCATCAGTTGGCGTAACATTCAGCGAAGATGACCAGTTAGTACCTAAAATTAAGACCTATTTAGACCATCCCAAGTCTTTTGATGATCGTGAAGCTCGTCAAAAGGTATTGTATGGCATTTCATCAGATGGATTTGGCAATTCGATATTAGATTTTTATCGTCATGCTGAAGATTACTTCATAAGAGAAAAACTTTCAGATTCATCAATTGATCCAGAGGAGTATTCTAATGATTAAGATAAATATGTTTTCATCGGCTGATAAAGTAGCTGGACAAGGCGTTGGTAGTGCGTATTTAGAATTGATCAATTTGTTAAAAGAACGCTTTAGCGATGAATTTCAAATTAAGATCAATGATTATCACGCAAGCGACTTAAGTCACTATCACACAATTGATCCACAGTTTTATTTGTCGACATTTTCTAAGAAACGCGGACGTAAGATTGGCTATGTTCATTTCTTGCCAGAAACACTGGAGGGCAGCATTAATTTACCAAAGCCCGCAAGAAAAATTTTTTACAATTATGTGATTAGTTTTTATAAGCGTATGGACCAAATTGTCGTGGTCAATCCAACCTTTATTGATAAATTGGTTGCCCATGGCTTAGATCGAAAGAAAATCAAATATATTCCTAACTTCGTTTCCACTGATAATTTCTATGAAAAAACAGCTGAAGAGAAAGCAGCTTTTAGAAAGAAAATCGGTATTCCTGAAAATAAATTTGTCGTCTTTGGCGATGGTCAGGTTCAAGAGCGTAAAGGGATTGATGATTTTTACCACTTAGCTGAAATGAATCCTGATATTCAATTTGTTTGGGCAGGAGGCTTTTCCTTTGGTAAAATTACTGATGGATATGATCGTTATAAAGATATGATTGAAAATGCTCCCAGCAATATGAAGTTTACTGGAATAGTCAATCGCAATGACTTAGTGAATTATTATAATATTTGCGATATTTTCTTGTTGCCTTCATATGATGAATTGTTCCCAATGTCAGTTCTAGAGGCATTCAGTTGCGGGGCACCTGTTTTGTTGCGTGACCTTGATTTATATCGAGCAATTATTGACGGGTATTATCAAAAAGCTGAGGGCTTTTCCGAGATGAATGCTTTTATCAATAAAGCTAATCAGAATCGTTCTATTTTAAATGATTTCAAGCAAAAATCACGAGCAGCTTCCAAACAATACTCTGAAGATAATTTGAGTAAAATTTGGCATGAGTTCTATATGGACCAATATAAAATTGCCAAACAGGATAGATAATGAATAGAAAACAAATTGCAGCACTCTTTGTCATGCTGGGGTTAGGAATCAGTATTTTCTGGTGGGAAGCTCGAAAAATTGATTTCAATTCCTTAGTTTCGACTTTTAAGAATTTGAATTATTTTTGGCTTGCAGTAGCCTTTTTATCGATTTTACTGTCGTATGGCGTTGAAGCGTTAGTTTTGCATACTTTATTAAAGAAGAAGGAAGATCGAAAATTTGGCTGGTGGGAAATGTATCGAATTCCACTTATTCAAGCCTTGTTTAATGCAATCACACCTTTTTCTTCAGGTGGACAGCCAGCTCAATTAGTTGGTTTAATGCAATCAAAAATTGATGGTGGTAGAGCAAGTTCAGTTTTGCTAATGAAATTTGTTATTTATCAAGCAATGGTTTTAGTCAACTTCATAATTGCAATGGTAGTTAGTTTTCGAAGCGTTGCCAGACATTTTTCCGGATTAGCGACCTTGATTGTCTTTGGAATGGTGATTCACGTTGTGACCATTTCTTTTCTATTAATGATTATGTATTATTATGATTTTACGAAAAAAATGGTCCAAATCATTCTGAAACCGATTTTATTTTTTCTTAAAGAGGAAAAACGTGATAAAATTTTACAGTCAGCTACAAATAGTATTGACAGTTTCTATAAAGAAAGTTTAGTTTTGAAGCGAGAGAAGAAAAAAGTTGTCAAAGCGTCGTTATTAACGATTGTTCAGCTTTTTTTGTATTATTTTGTAGTTTACTTTGTTTTATTGGCATTGAATTGTGATCATGTAAATATTGTTGATGTATTAGTTATGCATATTATGATTGTAATGATTGTCTCAATCTTCCCAATTCCTGGTGGATCAGGTGGGGCAGAATTCAGTTTTAAGACACTCTTTGCTGGATTTATACCTTCTCCTTCAGGTCTTGTTTTGGGAATGTTTTTATGGAGATTTATTACGTATTATTTAGGGATGTTCTTGGGGATTATTGCTGTTTCGAAGAAACCAAAAATTGAACAACAAGTTGCTAATAAATCTATGGAGCGAAAACAATGAAGCCTATTACGAAATCAATTTCTAATTTTTTAAATACTAGGCTAGGTTTTGTGATCCTAGCGGTATTTTTATATACCCTGAAAACTATTTATGCTTATGAAAATAAGTTTAATTTAGGCGTTAAGGGTTCTATCCAAACATTTTTGATGATTATCAATCCAATTCCTATCATGTTGCTTTTATTTGGAATTGCCTTGTACATGAAAGGAAGAAAGTCTTATATCTTCCTTTTGATTGTTGACTTCTTGGATACTGTTTGGCTATTCTCGAATATCTTATATTATCGAGAGTTTTCAGACTTTTTAACAATGGTGTTGATCAAAGGCTCAGGCTCAGTTTCTAATAACTTGGGTAAAAGTATTATGGGAATCGTCAAACCGACTGATTTTCTAGTTTTTATTGATGTCTTAGTATTGATATTATTGTTGGCATTCCATGTTATTAAAATGGATGTCAAACGTCTCAATTGGAGAATTCCAGTTTTGGTCAGTTCTCTAGCAGTTTTATTATTCGGAGCTAATTTAACTCTTGCTGAAAGTGATCGGTCACAGTTATTGACTAGAACTTTCGATAATAATTATATTGTGAAGTATTTAGGTCTAAATGTTTTTAATATTTATGACATGGTTAAGACTACAAAAACTAATGCTGTTAAATCACAGGCTAAGAGTTCTGATATTGATTCGATTGAAAAATATATGAAGAATAATTATGTTCAACCTAATGTTGAATACTCTGGTGTTGCAAAGGGTAAGAATGTCTTCATCATTCACTTGGAAAGTTTGCAACAATTTATGATTGATTATAAGTGGGATGGACAAGAAGTTACGCCTAATCTGAATAAGATTTACCACGAAAACGATACCTTGAGTTTTGATAATTTCTTTAATCAAGTTGGACAAGGTAAAACAGCTGATGCGGAATTGATGCTTGAGAATTCACTCTTTGGATTATCAGAAGGATCAGCAATGGTTACGGATGGTACTTCGAATACCTTCCAAGCTGCTCCAGCAATTCTTGATCAAGATGGATACACGACCGCCTCATTCCATGGGGATGTGCCAAGTTTTTGGAATCGTGATAATACTTATAAGTCATGGGGCTATGATTACTTCTTTAGTTCTAACTACTTTAAGCAGAAGAAGGATTACAACGTTGGCTATGGTATGAAGGATAAGATTTTCTTGAAAGATTCGGCTAAGTATATCGAGCAATTGCCACAGCCTTTCTATGCAAAATTGATTACGGTTACGAATCACTATCCTTACACCTTGGATAAGAAGAACCAAAGTATCAGTAAGACCAAGACCGGTGACAGTACCGTTGATGGGTATGTCCAAACAGCTCATTATCTTGATCAGTCTATTGGTGAATTTATGAATTGGCTTAAAGAAACCGGTTTAGAAAAGAATAGTATGGTCGTCTTATATGGTGATCACTATGGAATTTCCAATAACCACAATAAAGCTATGGCTAAGTTAACTGGTATTAAAGGATTTAATGACTTTAATGATGCTCAATACCAACGTGTACCATTTATGATTCACATGGATGGACTAAAAGGTGGTATTAACCATACTTATGGTGGTGAGATCGATGTCTTGCCAACACTATTGAATCTTCTTGGAATCGATAATAAGAATATGATTCAATTTGGTAGTGACTTGTTATCAAGTGAACACTCGCAAGTCGTGGCATTTAGAAATGGTGACTTTGTCTCGCCAACAGTAACTAAGGTCGGAAGTACGTACTATAATACAAAGACTGGTAAAGTAGATAAGAATATCTCCCAGGCTGAAAAGTCTAAATTATCTAATAAGGTTACAACAGAGCTATCATTATCTGATAGGGTTATTAATGGAGATCTATTGAGGTTCCATAAACTACCAGGATTTACTACTGTTAACACAAAAGATTACTCTTATAAGAAGAGTAAGGCTCTTAAGAAGCTTAAGAAGGCTCAAAAGAAGAACGGAACTAGTTTACTAGCACAAAATGATAATAAGTCCATGCTTGACTTGTATCAGACTGACGCGCCAGAATTAAGTTCTAATAAGTAAATAAAGGCACTGGAAGCAGAGAAGCTTTCGGTGTCTTTTTGTGTACAAAGAGGTTAAAAGCGTGATAGTATTATGAAATACGAGGGTAAGACTGATTAATTTACAAAAAAATCAACTTTTTTGTAAAAAAGGGTTGCGTCCCTCTTATCTAATTGGTAATATATATCTTGTTGTTGCGACAGAGCAATGGCGACAAGGCTTTGCGAGTTTATCTCTTGGCTTTATCGCTTCAAATAAT
>NZ_VDFO01000033.1:0-33592 GCF_009600995.1 Companilactobacillus halodurans
ATATGTATATTACTATAACAACAAAAGGATAAGGACAAAATTGGCCGGAAAGACACCGGTAGAATACCGGAATCTTTCCGACCAACTGATTGCCTAAAATAAACTCCAATTAATGGGGTTCACTTCATTATTGAATTGGGGACGGATTTTTTTTTCGGTAAATCATTAGATTCTTTACAATAAATTTACATGAAATAGATTAGATATATACATCGCGGATACATACTGTAACCAATGACATATTTGGAGGGATTAGATAAATGTCTACAGTATTGACGAACGTTTCTAAACAGTATGAAGCGGATAAAACCGTTTTGAGTGATGTCTCAGCAGAGATTCAAACTGGGGAATTCTTTGTAATAGTTGGACCATCAGGTTGTGGTAAGAGTACCTTGCTACGCATGATTGCCGGCCTAACAGAAATCAGCGATGGTCGAATCAGTATTGACGATAAAGTAGTCAATAACTTGCCACCAAAGGATCGTAATTTGACAATGGTCTTCCAAAGTTACGCTCTTTTCCCATTTTTAAGCGTTTGGGACAATGTGGCTTTTGGCTTGAAAGCTAGAAAAGATAAGTCACAGTCAGAAATTGACGAACGAGTAAATAACGCTTTACGCATGGTTAATTTGGAAGAATTAAAAGAACGTAAACCGCGTGAATTATCTGGTGGACAAAGACAGCGTGTGGCTTTAGCCCGTGCTGTTGCCAGCGATGCTAAAATCTGTCTAATGGACGAACCTCTATCTAACTTGGATGCACAATTAAGAATCAAGATGCGCCAAGAAATCTATTCACTACAAAGAAAATTGGGCTTAACTTTAATCTACGTTACCCACGATCAAGTTGAAGCAATGACGATGGCTGACCACATTATGGTCTTGCATGACTCAAAGGTTCAACAAATCGGAACACCTGCAGAAATTTACAAGAAGCCCGCTAATGAATTCGTTGCTAGTTTCTTCGGTGTTCCACCAATCAATATTTTACCTGCTGTTAAAGAAGACGATGGCCGCATCAATGTTAACGATGATTTCCAAGTAAACATTGATCAAGAAGTACCAACAGGCGAATTCAAAATTGGTATCAGACCAACAGAAATGAAATTAGAAAAAGTTGAAGAATTGGATGCCAACGCTTCAGTAACCAGTGTTGAATTCTTGGGTGATGAAAAAATCGTTTACGCTAAGATGAGCAACAATGATAAGGAAATTTCTGTAATTGTAGAAAGCAATGCTGATTTCAAGGCTTATGATACGATTCAAGTTTCTGCAACTGACAACATTTTGGTTTTCAATGCTGATGGTGTAAATATTACAAAAAATGCGGAGGATGTAGTCAATGCTTAAGACTTCTACAACTGACGTTGTTCCAGAAAAGAAGGTCCAAGCAAAGCAACGCCAAGCTTTTAAATTAAATGCGAAAGATAAATATTACGCTTCAATTTTTATTGGTCCATCGCTTCTCATTTTAGGATTGTTCGTTTTTTATCCTATGATTAAAACTTTGTATATCAGTATGTTTTTGACTAACACGTTGGGTAAAACAACCGTTTTTGTTGGTTTACAAAATTATGCAAAATTGATTGCTTCAGCCGACTTTATCTCTAGTATGTTAGTCACCTTGATCTATGTGGTCGCAGTAACATTTTTCACGATTGCTTTAGGTCTCTTATTAGCTAACTTGGCAAGTCAAAGATTGCCAGGTATCGGTATTTTTAGAACGCTTTATTCAGTAACAATGGGAGTTTCTGTTGCCGTTGCCGCAATCTTTTGGCTCTTTATTTTCAATCCATCAACTGGTTTCTTTGCCTTAATGAGCGGTTGGTTGAATCTTCCAGTCGTTAACTGGTTGACTAGTCCAGCAAACGCCATGTGGGCAGTTATCATTACAACTGTTTGGATGAACTTAGGTTTTACTTTCTTGATTCTATTAGGTGCTATCGAATCAGTTCCAACAACGCTTTATGAAGCTGCTGATGTTGAAGGAGTATCTTCAAGATATCAATTCTTCCACATCACGATTCCAATGATTTCGCCAACATTGTTCTTCGTTTCGACAATTACTATTATCGGAGCATTCAAGAGTTTTGGTTTGATCGATTTGATTACTAATGGTGGACCATCAAATGCCACTAACATGTTGGTTTATCGAATTTATAAAGATGCCTTTTACAGTGGTAACTATGCAAAATCAAGTACAGAAGCAATCATCTTAACAGTTATCATTGCCTTCTTTACCTTATTGCAATTCAAATTCTTAGAGAAAAAGGTGAACTACTAATGGCAGATTTTGATGAGCGCGCAACTTTAAAGAGAGTTTTTAGCTATTTAATTTTAATAGCTTTAGCTTTAGTAATCTTAGCTCCATTCTTCATTGGTATCTGGACTAGTTTCTTGCCAACGTTAGATATCGCTAAGGGTAATTTGTTCAGTCACGACATTTCCTTTGATAATTACGTATCAGCTTTTACAAAAACGCCAATTCTACGTTACTTGGCTAATACCGTAGTTATCGCCACAGTTACAATGTTTGCTCAATTGCTCTTTTGTTCAATGAGTGCTTATGCTTTTGTTTTCTTGAAATTCAAATTCCAAAAGACAATCTTTGCAATGTTTTTGATTACGATGATGTTGCCATTTGAAGCTGAAATCATTCCTAACTTTGCCACAGTTAAAGCTATGGGCTTGTTAGATAATTATGGAGCTTTGATCATTCCATTTTTAACTTCGGCATTTGGTACTTTCATGCTTCGTCAATCATTCTTACAAACGCCAGCTGAATTAAAAGAAGCAGCTGATATTGAAGGATTGAATCATTTCCAATTTTATTGGAGCATCGTCTTGCCATATAACAAGATTAGTATGATTACTCTAGGTGCTTATAGTTTCTTAGGCGCTTGGAACCAATACCTCTGGCCAATGTTGACAACTTTCAGTAACAATTCTCGTGTGATTCAAAATGGTTTGAAACAATTACAATCAGAAGAAACATTCAATGACTGGGGAATGATTCAAGCTAGTGCTGCTATCATCGTTATTCCAACGATTATCGTTTTGTTTATCGGTCAACACTACTTCAAGTCAGGTATGAATGAGGGGGCAGTTAAATAATGTCAAAGTACAAAAAACTTACTGTGCCATTGATTCTAATTTTAGGAATTGTCTTAATTGCAGTTTTTGGCAAAGCAATTTCAGCTAAATCGGCAGTTAAGGATAATCGGACGGAAGTCGTCTTCTGGCACGAAATGGGTGGTCCTTCCGAACAAGCATTGGAACAAGTCGTTGACGGTTTCAATAAATCACAAAATAAATATCGTGTCGTTCCTAAGTATCAAGGTACTTACGATGAAGCTATTCAAAAGATTTTACAAACTCATGGAACAAGTACTTCGCCAGCTGTTTTCCAAGCATTTGATATTTCAACAGCGCAAATGCTTCACAGTGGTTTTACAACACCTGTTCAAGACTTCATCGACCAAGATCATTTCGATGTAAGCAAGATTTCACCAGTTGCGAGAGCTTTCTATTCAAATGGTGGCAAGCAACAATCAATGCCATTCAATACTTCACAACCAGTGTTGTACTATAATGCAACTCTATTGAAGAAGTATCACATCACTCCACCTCCTGTATCGCCTTCATACAGTGATATTACAAGAGTGGCTAAGGAACTTTATGAGAAGTCAGGTCACAAGACTAAAGGTATGACGATTCAAATTTACGGTTGGTTCTTGGAACAAGCTATGGCTAATGCCGGAACTCAAATTGCTAACCAAAACGATGGTCATACTGGTAACCCTACAGAAGTTAAAGTTAATAACCCTGAAGCTGTTAAGTTCATGAAGTGGATTAAAGAAAATATCAAAGCTGGCGACTTCATCAACTATGGTTCCGGTGGTAGTGCTGGTGCTAACCAAACTGCTGGTTTCTTATCAGATAAGGTTGGTATCTTCATCCAATCTTCAGCAAGTATCGGTCAATTGACTAAGAGTAATAAAAATGAACTAGGTATCACATATTTCCCACACCCAGATGGGCAAAAAGCTAATGGTGTTGCTATTGGTGGTGCATCACTTTGGATTTCAAATGACAAGCCAAAAGATGTACAACGTGGTGCCTTTGAATTTATCAAGTATACAGTTAGACCAGAAGTCCAAGCTCAATGGCAAAAATCGACTGGATACTTAGCTCTAAACAAAGATTCACAAAAGACAAGTATCTTAAAAGACCTTTACAAGAAGAGTCCTGAATCAAAAGTTCCTGGTCAACAATTGGCAACAGCTAAGCCAAATTATTCTAACTCAGGTATTTTGATGGAAGGAATGCAGTTGGCTCGTCAACTTGAGGAAACTGCCATGGAAGGTGTTTATAACGGAAGCGACATCGATCAAGAATTGAAGACGGCTGATAAAGCTATCAACGAAAACTTGCAACAATTGAATCGAGCTAACGGCTATAAATAATTAGCTTATAAATATTTAAGTTTATAAGTGTTTAATAGTATAGAAAAAGCACATTTTCCTAATCAGGAGAATGTGCTTTTTTATATCTAGATTTCAAATTAAATAAATTTGGTGGCAAAGCTTGTAGGAAAGTAATCCCTAAAATCAGTAGAGCTCCAATCAATTCAGCTCCACTGATCTTCGTATTTAAAATTGTTACTGACAAAATTGTGGCCGTTAAAGGTTCAAAGGCACTCAACATTCCTGTAGTTGAAGGCGTTAAGAAGTTGAGACTTTGTAAGTAGAACAAGTAAGAAAACATTGTTCCGCCGGTAACAATGAAGATGATGCAAACCAAAGCTTTAAGATTTAATTGAGGTACTTGTCCCAAATTAGCAAATGGAGCAAAGACGATCCCGCCTAGAAGCATCGACCAACCAGTTACGATTCGAGCATCGAAACGTTTCAATAATCCCCGAGGCAAAAGAGTGTAAGAAGCCTGACTAATACCGGTCCCGACACCCCATAAAATTGCTGCAGGTGACAACATTAATTTATTGAGATGACCATGAGTCACTAGTAAAAAAGTTCCCAAAAGTGCTAAAACGATTGAAATCATATCGATTCTTCGTGGTAGCTGCAATTTACGCAGGGAAATATAAATGATAATGAATAATGGCCCTAAAAATTGTAAGACAGTGGCTGTTGGCGCATTGCCGTATTTAATCGCCATAAAGTAGGTGTACTGAGCCGGTAACATCCCTAAAAGTCCAAATGCCAATAATTGGACGATGTAACGCGGTTTCTTCAAAATGGCGAATAATTCCTTTGAATCGACAAAATAGCACCAGATAACTAATAACAAGCCAGCAAAGAGCAATCTGATACCGACTATCCAATGCGTGGGGATGCTTTCTTGGGTAAATAGATATTGAGCAATACTGCCAGAAAATCCCCAGAGAACTGGTCCAGTAATTGCATAAAAGAAGCCCTTTTGTTTGTCAGACATTTATAATCCCCCTTTCACAATAGATAACATGCTAACACAAACTAAATTTCCTTAAAACCATATCGAAGAAATTATCATTTCTGTATAATTTAGGCTATATGAAAAGAGGGGATGAATAAATGCTTCAAATCTCAAATATAAAAAAGAATTTTGGAGGTTTAAAAGCTTTAGATAATGTTTCTTTTGACGTGAAAAATGGTCAAATCCTTGGTTTGATTGGTCAAAATGGAGCAGGAAAATCGACCACGTTTCACAGTATTTTAAATTTTTTAAAATATCAAGGCACCATTACCTGGAACGACCAACCGATAACAGAAGATGTGTTCAATGAAATCGGTTATCTACCAGAAGAACGCAGTTTGATGCCCAAATTGACAATTGAACAACAAATCATTTATCTAGCTCGTTTGAAAAATAAATCAGCCAAAGAAATTCGTCCACAGATTGACAGATGGATGAAACGTTTTGCTGTAAAAGGCGATAGGAAAGATAAAATCAAAGATTTATCCAAAGGTAATCAACAAAAAATCCAGTTAATTTCCACACTGATTCATCAACCAAAAATGATTATCTTAGATGAACCATTCAGTGGTTTGGACCCAGTCAATGCTGACCTTTTGAAACAAGCAATTCTAGAAGTCAGACAACAAGGCGCTTCGATTATTTTTTCAAGTCACGATATGGAAAATGTGGAAGAACTCTGTGATTCCTTAGTGATGTTACGCAATGGCAAAGTGGTCTTAAAGGGCACTGTTAGAGAAGTAAGACAGTCGTTTGGCAAGACAAGGATTTATGTCACAAGCAATTGGACTCAAGACCAGTTGGAGAAATTACCGCACGTAATTCAAGTCAAGTCTCTAGAAGAAAAGCGCTTTGAACTTTTGTTAGATGATGAAAACGCTGGTGCAGAACTATTTGACGAATTGACCCACGGTAAATATATTGAAGAATTCAATCAGCAGCCACCAACTTTGGATGAGATTTTTAGAATGAAGGCAGGTGCTGACAATGAATAAACTCTGGGTTGTAACATTTGAAACTTTTTTGAGACAGGTCAAATCTTGGAGTTTTCTAACATTAATTTTAGGACCATTTATCCTAGTTGCCTTCACGATTGGGGCTGGATATCTTGGCGCTCAGTCTGGTGGGACGAGTGATAAGATTGCTGTCATCAGCGACCAATCACAATTGCGTGACAGTTTCATCAAAAGTAACCATGATAATGTTTTACAAAAAGTAACTGATAAAAAGACTGCACAAAAAAAGATGAATCAAAACAGTTTAGCGGGATATTTGCTTTTGAAAAGCGATGACCAAAAAATCACCGGTAAATATTATGTCACAGACAGTTTGGATTCTGCCGACAAGAATAAAATCAATAGTTTCTTAACTCAAGCGCAACAACAATTAAACGTAAAAAATGCGCAATTGAGCCCTAATCAAGCACAATCGCTAGCTCAACAACCAGTTTTTAAACAATCAGTACAAAAGAAAACTGGAACAGCTAACTTAGCAAAAACTATTTCATTTTGGATCATAATTATTATGGCATATATGATTTTACTTACGTATTCCAGCATCACCGCTCAAGAGATTGCTTCGGAAAAAGGCACCAAAATTATGGAAATCATCTTTTCCAGTACGACCGCCATTAAATATTTCTTAGGGAAAATCTTTGGAGTCTTGTTGGTAATCTTATTACAAATCGTAATTTACTTATTTGGAGGTTGGGGATTATACCTATACGCCCAAAGAGCCAGCCTGACCAAAGGTTTCATGCACCAGTATCAAGATTTAATCACCTCAGTTTTAAAGAATTTATTGAGCGTCAATTTGCTTTATCTATTATTGGGAGTAGTAATCTTCACAATTCTAGCAGCCTTTGCCGGAGCCATAGTATCAAAGGCAGAAGATGCCTCAAAGGCAGCTCAACCGGTAATTACGTTTAATTTATTAGCATTTTTTGCGACCTTCCCATTCCAAAATAATTTAGACTCAGTCGTTGTTAAAATATTGTCCTATGTACCATTTTTCTCAACGTACTTCATGCCAATGAGAATCGTTAATAGTGATGCTAGTGGAATTGAGATTGGAATTTCGTTAGTAATATTGATAGCAAGTATCGTCTTGTTAGCAACTTATATTGGTAAGATTTATCAAGGATTAATGTTGCAGACAGATGAAGGAAGTTTTTGGAAAAAACTGAAGAGAGTGAAGCAGGACCGCTTAGACACCGAGGATTAAGACCAATATCTCAGGTGACTGCAAAGCAGGCGCCAGAGATATTAGACTTAACCGGAAGTGTCTGTCCTGCGTAACTCGTTTTTGCTATATTGACAGAAAGTATGGTTATTCCAAAAAAACTAAACTAAAATTTGTTAAACTTATTTCTATCGCATAGTTAAGACATTGAGTTAAATAAAAATAATACATAAAAAATAAATCCTATAATATATAAATATTTAATTTTAAGTAAACTGGTATCTTTTCATATAAATGTATATGAAAACGTTTTATAAGATTATATACTTCATTTGTAATTTAAAGGAGGGTGATTTTAAGATGTCTACTAGAAAATTTCAACACAGGAAATTTGTAAGTAATCATAAGTTGCTTTTGTTAGGGGTCACAACTTTTGGTTCCTTACTAGTCTTTAGCAATATGTCAGCTAATACGAACATTGTTCATGCTAGTGTCATTACAAATGAGGTTGCAGAGAATAATAATTCTTTGAATAAAAATGACGCTAGTCAAACTGGCCAAGCAGAAAATGAACCCCAAAAATATGAAACAAATAGCAGTATGAACGAAAATCAACAAGGGGATTCAAGAGAGGTAAATTCCAATCAAAGGGTAAATACTGGGACTAATTCAAAGTTAAATGTTCAAACTGAAAAGAAACAGGTAACAACACCCGAGGCACAACAAAATCAAAATACTAATCAAATACCTGTAACATCAACGCCAATTAATAATGATGGCAAAGTTAATAAAAATCAAACCAATAATGTTAATGGCAATAACAAAGTAGCTGATGCAAAAGTCAATAAAACTGAAGCAAGTATCAACAAGACTTATAGTGTCCAATCAAATAATGTTAATACTACGGTTGGTGCTTCTGTTAAAGATAATCAAACGCAACAATCAATTGCTGAAACAACTCAATCTTTAAATGATAATCAAATTGATGTTGATAATACGTATTTTGGTTTAGCCAATGATGAAGCAGTAAATCAACAATTGTCCAATTTGAATACAGAAAATGCTGCTAATTTAAATGACAACGGCTATTTAATTAGAAGTGGCATTGTCAATAATAAAAAGATTTTAGTTGTTCAAGGAAAAGATGCCACCGGTTTATTTTACGCAATCAATAATCTGAATAATTTAATTAGCAGTAAGAGTAGTTTCGATAATATTAACATTCGTGAATCACCACAAATGTCTATTCGTGGGGTAATAGAGGGCTTTTATGGTCAACCATGGTCACAACAAGCTAGAGAAGATTTATTTAAATTCATGGGTGAACATAAGATGAATGTTTATATTTATTCACCTAAAGATGATGACTACTTGAGAAACAATTGGAAGGAACTATACCCACAAGACAAGTTGAATCAAATCAAGGAGTTAGTAGAGTCGGCCAAGAGAAATCATGTTTCCTTTGTTTATACACTTTCACCCGGTAATGATATTACATACTCTAGTCAAGCAGATTTCGACAAGACAGTTGCCAAATTAGATCAACTAAGATCAATTGGGGTGCAACAATTTTATATTGCCTTAGACGATATTCCTTTGGGAATGACTGAAGAGGATTCTAAAGTATTCAAAAATCATCCAACGACCAATTACCCTAATAATCCATGGTCAGCCTTGGCTGATGCACAAGCTTATTACGTCAATCGGGTTCAAAAAGAATATGTTAAAAAGCACAATTTGCCAGACTTATGGTTAGTGCCAACTAACTATAATGGCTCTAAACAAGACCCATTTAAGGAAGCTCAAGGCGAAGCACTTGATAAAGATATTCGCCTGCAATGGACTGGTGAAGGTGTTTTCTCTGGTGAAATAACTAATGAATCTGTAGAAGAAGCTAAAAAGACTTATCATTCAGACCATTTGTTTATTTGGGATAATTTCCCTGTAAATGATTCTGATCAAGATCGACTATATTTGAACCCACTTGAAGGTCGAAGCAAAGACCTCTATAAAATCATGGATGGATTCACAAGTAATCCTATGATTCAACCTTATGCATCGTGGTTTGGATTGGCTGGATTTGGAGAATATATGTGGAATGCTAATACTTACAGTCCAAGCGTAACGCTACAAAATACTTTGCATGAAATTGCGGGAGACAATCCCGAAGCTTTAGTGGCTTTACAATCATTTGTGGATTTGAATCAATATTGGGATTATGCCACCGATAAAAATAAAGTTCATGCACCAATTTTATCGATTTTCGTAAATAGCTATGAGAATGCCACTTATGGAACTCCAGAATATACTGAAGCAAAACAAGCATTGATTGAACGTTTGAATATAATCGCTGATTCACCCGAAACAATGACAAATTTGAAGACTGTTGGTTTTTATGATGATTCCTTGCCTTGGATTAACGCATCAAGTCATTGGGCAAAGGCTTTACTTGAGGGAATTAATATCAATGATTACATCAATAGTAACCAAAATGATAATGCTGTTTTGAGTGGATACTTTAAAGAGTTTACGAAACAAATTTCTTTAGCAAATGCCAAAGCACTACCAGATAGTCGGACTGGAAAACCTGATTTATTAATCACGCCATACGTTGGTGACGGTATTTTCCAAAACTTTACCGACAAAGTTTATACAAGCTTAGATGCCTTTCTAGGTGGAACCGCAATAAAGACAGAAACTAATAAAATAGCTAGTCAAGCAACTACAGAAATCCCTCAAAACGGTGATTACTCACCGGAAAATATGAGTGATGGTAATTTGAATACCAAGTATTGGAGCAATCGCAGTGTAAAAGCTGGCGATACGATTGAGATATCTCTAGATCAAGCTCAAGATATCCAACGACTTGACCTTTATCAAGGAACTGACGATGCAGCAACCTCAGGAGATATGTTTAAGACAGCCGTTATTTATGCTGGCAATAAAAAAGATGGCAGCGATAAAAGAGCAATTGGATTAATCAATTCAGTTGGACATTATCAATTGAACATCAATCAACCAATCAACGTGAAATATCTCTTTATAACTGCAACCAGCAAAACTGATAATTGGCTTCAAATTAGAGAAATAGCTGTAAACGGGAAAACCGGATTAAATATTTCAAATATCCAAAGCATAGGCCAAATAGGATCACAAGCAATCTTTGATGGTACGAATAAGACAGCCTATGTGGGGAAATTGAATAAAGCAAACGAAACCGGAACAATCGAACAACTATTCACTAAAATATCAGGAATCCATTCAGTTAAATTAGTGGGTCAAGTAAATGGAAAAGTATATGTTCATCAAAATAATGAATGGAAATACATCGGAAACGTCAGCAATAAACAAGCTATCACCGACCTTAAAGTTGATGATTCAGCAGTAGATGGAATTAAGGTGGTAGTCGATAGAAGCGATGATGAATTCGTTATTAATGAAATAAACTTTAAATAGAGAGTGAAGCAGGGGCGTTCAGCTCCCTGCGTAACTCGTTTCCACTATATTGACAGAAAGTATGGTTATTCCAGAAATGGAATCAAACAATAATTTTAAATAATTACTCTCTGTCATACATTGACAGAAACCATGGTTATTTAAAATAAATCAAACACACCAAAAAAGGCAATCTACCATCAAAAAAACGGTAGATTGCCTTTATTTATCTAATTTCATTTAAAAAAACACACTGTAAAGCTTAACGGCTGCAATTGCACCTAAAATCGGAGCAAGTACAGGGACCCAACTGTATTTCCATTGAGAAGAACCTTTGGGATTTAAAGGTAATAAAGCATGCAATAAACGAGGACCAAGATCACGAGCAGGATTTAGAGCAGGACCAGTTGGTCCACCAAATGAAACGACCAAACACATAACTAAGAATCCTAGACCGATGAAGTCGGCACGTGGATCGATGTGGTCTGAAGTTAAAGCAACAGCACCAAAGACTAAGATAAATGTTCCGATAAATTCATTAATGAATCCGTTCAAACGACTGTTTTCGGCATCAATCGTTGCAAATGTTCCTAAAATACTTTCGACGTTTTCTGTCTTGTTGTAATAAGGTTTGTAAGCTGCAACAATCATCAATTGTCCAAAAATGGCACCTAAGAATTGAGCGATGATATATGGACCAACTTCAGACCAAGGAAATTGACCATTAACGGCCATTCCTAGAGTCATAGCTGGATTGATTTGACCACCAGAGATGGGACCAAACATCATGGCAGGTACCATAACACCGATACCATAACCGAATCCAATCAAAATCCACCCGCCGTGGAAGCCCTTTGTTCCTTTTAATTCAACGTTGGCAACTGATCCATTACCGAGGGCAACCATAATAGCTGTTCCGATAAATTCAGCGACACAACGTACTAATAACGTATAATGCATTATAAATACTACCCCTAAATTTAATTGATTTTTCTCATTACGATTTAAACGCTATTCAGCAAAACACGAATATTAGAAATCACGCATAAATGGGTTAAATATTTGAAATTCGTTAAAATTTGTCTTTTATACGTGAATAATCTTCAATTTTCACATAAAAAATTGCTCCACCAATACGGGGCAATATTTACTAACATAAATAGCAAAATAAATCAAATAATGAGCAACGGTTAACATTGTATCATACATTCCGAATATTTTTAGAGATTTTCAGAAAAACTGGATAGTTTTTGCTATATAGTTATAATATGAATTAAATTAAAAAAACGAGGTAGGAAAATGAAAGTTCTTAGTTTAGTTAATTTAACCAGAAAACAAACAGAAAAGATTCAATCGATTTCTGGAGTCGATCTCAAAGTTGTTTCGCCTAAAAAGGTTACTGCAAAAGACCTTGATGGAGTAGAAGTACTTTATGATTGGTCAAGCAATTTAAAAGATGCTGTTTTAAAAAGCGATACTTTGAATTGGATTCAGGTTATTCGCGCCGGCGTTGATGCCTTACCATTGCGTGAATTGGATGATAAGGGAGTTATTTTAACTAATGGTTCAGGTGCCAATGCCATCAATATTGCGGAACAAACGTTAGCTTATATGTTGATGTTCGTGCGGAAGATGAATTTGACCACTCGCTACCAAGACGCTAAGGAATGGAAACACGAAGACGGATATGACGAAGTTTACGATAAGACCGTCATGATTGTTGGTGTTGGTCACATCGGCAAACTCCTTGCTAAATATGCCAAAGCCTTGGGAATGAAGACGATTGGCGTTAGAAGAAGCGATGAAGCAGTGGAAAATATCGACGAAATGATTCCAATGTCCGAAATGAAATCGCGTATCTCTGAAGTCCACTTTGTCGTCAACGCCTTGCCAGGAACAGATGAAACGACCGGACTTTTCAATCAAGAGATGTTCTCCGAAATGTCTAAGAAAGCCTATTACATCAACATTGGCCGTGGAAAAACGACTGAAATGGATGATTTGATATCCGCATTACGCAATCAAGATATCGCCGGAAGTGCTTTAGACGTTACAACACCCGAACCACTGCCAAGCGACAGTCCACTTTGGGATATGGAAAATGTCATCATTACTCCTCATGATGCTGGGGATAGTGTAAATTACGAAGATCGTGCTTTTGATATCTTCAAACGCAACTTGAAATCCTATGTCGAAAATGGCGAGGTCGTTAAAAACGTCGTCAATTACGAAACAGGCTATTAAAAAGCCAAACAAACCATGTTGAGAATTTTACGAGTTGTATTAAAATTAGACTAGATAGAAGAAAGGAAAAATAATGTTATCTAGTGACTATTTTATAGGCTTTATGCTCGTGTTCTTGTTTTGGTTGTTGTTATTGCTTTTGGAAATAATTTTGAATATGAGAAACACGATTATAGAATTATCTTTCTTTTCTAGTAAAAAACCGTTTTTAATGGACAAATTGGATAATGACCTCAATAAAAAATTTGGCGTTCGTTTCCAATTCTTATTTGAATTGTTTGAATTTGTGATGATTGGCTATATTGTTTATGCCGTGGTCATGGACTTGAAATACCAAGGGTTACAAATTAATATGGCATCATTGCATCAAGTCATTTTCTTGTTTGTCATCATCATGGCAATAATGGTCGGGGACTTGATCATGATTGCTAAAGACTTGCACGTTTACAAATTCATTAAAAATTACAGTCCCGAAGCAAAATAAAAGGAACTTCCAATTAAGGAAGTTCCTTTTTTAGTCGAATCATATCTTTTAGAACTAATTTATTTTCAATAATCGGTTCATCATAATTATCAACGAAGAAATCATGGATCACATCAGTAACGCGAAAGCCAAACTTTTGATACAAATAAAGTTGAGTAAAACTAGTGCTGCCAGTCCCAATTTCTAAAAACCGATAATTTTTTCTCTGAGCGTATTCTTGGGCAAAGCTGAGCAACTGTTCACCCAGACCCTGATTGCGCCTATTCTTAATTACAGCGAGATTAACAATTTCAAGTGTTTGCGGACTAGTTTCGACTAATAAGATTTCACCCAAGAGGTTGGTCCCATCAACTAGTTCGAATTTATCAGCTTGTTTCAAATAATCGGCAACAATTTTTTTTGATGGATCAGCTTCTAAGAATAATTGCCAATGTTTTGACGTAATTTGAGTTATTGGACGAATCGAATTATTTTCTGATTTGACCATCGCCTTGGACCAAGTACTTAGTTGTCGTTAATTCGTTGGCTCCCATAGGACCTCTGGCGTGCAATTTTTGAGTACTGATACCAATTTCAGCCCCAAAGCCGAATTGTTGTCCGTCAGTGAAACGTGTTGAGGCGTTTGTGTAGACTACTGCAGCATCAATTTGTTTCATAAATTGACGACTGCTGGAGTAATTTTCGGTGATGATTGATTCGCTGTGTTTAGTGTTGTACTTGTTGACATGCTTGATAGCTTCGTCAATTGAATCGACGATTTTAATGGCAATAATGTAGTCGTCGTATTCAGTTCCCCAGTCTTCTTCAGTAGCAGGGATGATGTCAGGACAGATTGCTTTTGATAAAGTATCGCCTCTGACTTCAACATTGTTAGCACGTAAAGCTGCATAAATTTTTGGCAAAAATTCATTAGCGACATCTTTATGAATAACGATTTTTTCAGCAGCGTTGCAGACGGAAGGACGTTGAACTTTTGCATTGATGATGATTTTAAGAGCTTTATCGAGGTCAGCATCTTTGTCAACATAAATGTGACAATTGCCGGCACCAGTTTCAATAATAGGAACTTTAGCCTTATCGACAACCATCTTGATGAATTTGCCGCTGCCTCGAGGAATCAAAACATCGATATAATCGGAGAGCTCCATCATCTTTTGAGCTGTTTCGTGACTGATATCATCAATCAATTGAACGGCATTTGGATTGATGTCCACGTTTTTAAGTGCCGTACGTAAAATTTCAGACAAGACGATATTAGAATTGATAGCTTCTTTGCCACCACGCAAGATTACTGCATTACCGGCTTTGAAACAAAGTCCTGCAGCATCGACGGTAACGTTAGGACGAGCTTCATAAATCATTCCGATGACGCCTAAAGGGACTCTTTCTTGAGTGATGTCTAAACCGGTTTCCGTTGTCCAGCCACGATCGATTTTACCAATTGGATCAGGTAAATCCATGACTTGGCGCAAGCCATTCGACATGTCATTGATTCGATCTGGCGTCAATAATAAGCGATCGACCATAGCTTGTTTGAGACCATTTTTCTTAGCCGTCTCGATATCTTCTTTATTAGCTGTGAGGATTTTTTCAGTATTAGAAACTAATGAATTAGCCATGTTAAGTAGGGCAGCATTTTTTTGTTGCGTTCCCAATTGACCGAGTTCAAAAGCAGCGTTTTGGGCATTTTGACCCATTTCTTCAAGATTTGTCATAATAATCACCATTTTTCCCGTAAAAAATGTATTTCTAAATTATATTAATGATAAGTATAGCATGTTAATGATTATTGAGGATTTTTAGTGAACAATGTTCCAACTGGTTCGCCAGAAAGGATATTGAAGATTACCTCGGGATTCTTTCCATTCGTTAAGACCATTTGCTGATTGTGCTTCAAAATCAATTCGGCAGCTTTTAATTTTGTCGTCATGCCGCCAGTTCCAAATTTAGTACCGTGGCCGCCGGCTGCAGCGATGATGTCAGGATTGATTTTGGTGATTTGATCAATCAGTTTTGCGTCAGGGACCTTGAGAGGATTAGCAGAATAAAAGCCGTCGATATCTGACAACATAATCAAAAGGTCTGCATCGACAAGGTTAGTGACAATGGCAGATAATTGGTCGTTATCGCCAAATTTAGTGTGGTGATCCAATTCAGATACCGTCACAGTATCGTTTTCGTTGACGATAGGGATGGTATTTTCCATGGATAATAATTCTTGGAAGCTGTTCATCACGTTAGTGTGGCTTTCGGGATAATCGATGATATCTCGAGTTATCAACATTTGTCCGACCGACATGCCGTATTCGTGGAAAGCTTCATTATAGATTTGCATCAATTCCGCTTGACCGACAGCAGCAACAGCTTGTTGTTTAGAAATTTTTATCGGCCGAGTATCGATTCCCAAAACACCCATGCCGACACCGATAGCACCTGATGAGACTAAGACGACATCCTTGCCGTCTTTTTTGAGACTGCTCAAAACGTGAGCGAGTTTTTTTATAACTTTTAAATTTATCTTGCTGTTTTGACGAATCAAAGTACTAGTACCGATTTTGACTACAATTCTATCAGCAGAAATGAAACGTTTATTTTGCATATTTTTATCCTCATAAAAAGTTTTGACCTAGTAATTAATTGTTAATACTATTACGATAGAACAATAGGTAAAATAAGAAAAGGGTGTATTTCATGTATAAAATTTTAATCATGCTCCATGACGGTGACGACTATATCCGAATGAACAAGGTTTACATTGAAAGCATGCCAGTCGCAGGACAATATATTATCCATTCAGATGGATTGCCATATTATGTTGAAGAAGTAACAACCTTCGTCGGGTACGTTAGCAGCAAAGGAGCAATCGCTATCGTGGTTGTTCACCAAGCCGATAAAGATGCCGAAGTTAATAAATTATATGGTGTTGATATTGCCAGAGATCTTGATGATCCTGAATATAATAAAAAATCTTAAAAAGTACGAGTTAAAGGGGTTTGCTCTACCTTTAGCTCGTACTATTTTTATTATATTATTTAATATATTTTATGTTTAAACATGTTTAAAACGCACTTCAGAAACAGTAAATAATTTTTAATAGATATGGTGTCAAAATAAGCCCCTAAACATTTATTATGAGGGTCGTAGGAAGTTTTGCTGGGGACAAAACAAACCAAGATGATTTGGCTCGTTTTGCCCCTTTTTTACCAAAAAAAAATAAAGGCCTACCACTAGCCTTTATTTTGCGAGAAATTGAAGCCAAAGCCTACCACTAACTTTGACTTTAAGCAGTTGAGAAGGAGTACTACTTTTCAAAAAGGATAACAATGAAATATTGTTAGGTATATACATCTCGCTTATATAACCAAATTAATTATAAAGCGGATATTAAAACTTTTCTACAATTAGTGGGAAATAATTTGATTAAAATAGCAAAATATTAAAACAACTGGCTCCGATAATACACTATCTTGTTCAATCTGTTGATAAACGTGACATGTAGTGGTCAAACTGTCATAATTTATTTAATGGCTTAATACATATTCTATATTTGATTTCCAGAAAAATATAATTATTTTATATAAAGTTGGAAGTAGCTTGTTACTAAAAGAGAACATAATAGTAACAATGATTAAGAAAAGAGTATTACAAGTTGGCTTTCAAATTTCAAAAAGAAGGGTGGTAACATTTTGAAACAAGTACATGTCTCAAACGCTGAACGCGATAATTTTGTCCGTTCCCTTGAGGAGTCTGTTGGATCCTTCAATTTGGGTTCTGAGCGGTCTTTAATCAACCTAGTATTTAAACATATTAAATTACTCGAATATAATGATGGTTTAGAAAATGAATTGATTAGTTTTCGACGCGATTTACTCGAATATGATATTGAAACTGGTCATCGTCACAATCGAGACGTTGAAGAACTGCTATTTAAAATCAAGAATAGAAATTTACCCTATATTTAATAATGCTGGAGCAATAAATCCAGCATTATTTTTTTGCCATGATATCATAACTTTGAGGTGAAATTATGGTAAAAATCAAACAACGCTTGATTCAAGACGTTCCCATTTTGGAAGTAGTTAAGGAAAAATTTGAGAACGACGCCTTACCTTTAGTAGTGTTTTATCATGGCTGGCGCTCCAGTAAAGAACTTGTGCTGACCCAAGCCCGGAAATTGGCCGAAAAAAATATCCGCGTCATTTTGCCAGATGCAATCAATCATGGTCAAAGACATGCGGATATTTCATCGATTCCCTCATTCACTTTTTGGAACAGTATCCAAGGGAATCTTGCTGAATTTTCATTGTTACGAAATTTTTATAGCCAACGCGGCTTAATAAAAGATAAAAAAATTGGCGTCGGTGGTTATTCAATGGGTGCAATGACGACTGGGGCTTTATTAACGCAACACCCTGAAATCACTGCAGCGACCATCATTATGGGTACGCCTAATCTTGAAGCCTATGCAAAGTTGGTTCGAGAAGATGCTAAGCGTCGCAATCTTTATATTCCTGAAGATTTGCAATATCTAACTAGTTGGATTGACCATTTTGACTTGAACCAGCATCCCGAAAAACTAGCCAATCGACCAGTCTTATTTTGGCATGGGACAGAAGATAAGAGGATTCCTTACCAACAGTCGTGTGATTTCTTTAATCGAGTTCACGCACAACCATTTGCTCAACAAGTGGCCTTCATCACTGGGTACAAAGCTGGACACTTGGTTGAAATCAGATTGATGGATAAAATCGCCAACTTTTTCGAATATTATTTGGAATGATTATTTTGGATTGATCTGAACAAGACGATCCAAGAAATCAAAGCGATGATGACTAGGATGATGAGGGCATTACGACTTCCAATAGCTGTAGAAACTGCGGTACTCAAACTAGCATTATCTTGGCTCAAAGAAATAATTGCAGCAACGACTGAGGTACCAACGGCGCCGGCAAATTGTTGGAGCGTGTTGAAGATAGCATTGCCATCTGCTTGAGTTTTGTTGGATAGATACTTGAGTCCATCGGTCATGATATTTCCGTAAGAAACACCCATCCCGAACATATAAATGATGTAAATAAAAATAATCAAAGTGTTATTCAAGTGCAAACTGAAGATAGTAAAGAGAATCAATGAAATTGTGGCTAGAGTAATTCCTGAAAGAATCGGAATTCTAGCACCGACTTCATCCAAAATCTTTCCACCTAATGGAGCTAAGATAGCTCCAACTAAACTAGCTGGTAAAACAGCTAAACCAGCAACTGTGGCGTTGTCGTGATTAACTAGTTGAATGTAGTTAGGCAAGATAAATGATAGACCTAGTGAAAGAATTTGAATCATGAAGAAACTAGCTACGTGACCTCTAAAGAGATGACCTTTTAAGATGTTGAGATTCAACAAGGGATTATCAACTTTTTTAGAACGAACGACAAAGCCGACTAAACCAAGAATCCCAATGATAAATGAGGCAACAACGAGTAAGGACATTTGACTCATGTTACTGAAACCAACGATTAGGCCACCAAAGGTCAAAATCAAAGTGCATAAACTAAGCAAGTCAAATTTAACTTTTTGAATTTGGCTTTTTTGATGGATATTTTTAACCCCTAGAATAAAGGAAATGATGAGGATTGGTAAAAGAATGACGAAAATATAACGCCAACCTAAAGAATTAACGACTAATCCACCAAAGGTTGGTCCAATAGCGGGGGCAATCGCAGTAATGAGAGTTCCTAACCCCATCATTAGGCCAATTTTACTTTCAGGAACGTTCTCTAAAATGATGTTGAACATCAAAGGCAAAGCAATTCCAGTTCCTAATCCTTGGATAACTCGACCCAAAAGTAAGAGTGGAAAAATCGGAGCAATCGCATCAAGAGCGACACCCAAGATAAAGAGTAAGTTAGCAACAATAAAGAGTGCCTTAGTTTTAAAATTCTTTTTTAGAAATGATGATAGTGGAATGACGATGGCAACCACTAGCAAATAAATTGTTGTCATCCATTGAACAGTCGAAGTTTTAATACTGAATTCCCTCATCAAAGTAGGGAAAGCAATATTCATTGAGGTTTCGACGATGACCCCGCAAAATGACATTAGACCCGCAGCAAGAACTGCTAACAGGACATTTAATGGTATTTTTTCTGCTTGTTTCATAAATTAATGTTCCTCCCGATCACTGTAAAACTTTAATATTTTCTCAAAAGTACTAATTTCAGCGTTGGAGAAATTTGCTTCTAAAATTTCTTGTTGATGCTTCATATAGGCGTTAATCTGTTTTTCCAGTTTATGTGCTTTTTGAGTAAGAAAGACTGATTTTTGGCGAGCATCTTTAGTAGATGACTGGCGATAAATCAAATCTTTTTTTTCCATTCTTTGCAACAAAACTGTCACAGTTGAACGCTGAAGAAAAAATTCTTTTTCAATATCACGTTGAAACATTTCTATATCGCTATTACGACTTATGAAGTCGATGATAGACGCTTGCATCCAAGTCATGTCATGGGCTTTCGAAAAATCATCGAAGCGGATTATCATATGATTGGACGCTATTTTAAGTAAAGTATTGGTGTATTTTTTGGACATTTGATCAAATCTCCTTGTGGATAAAACGTTAGTTAGCTAACGATTTATATGGTACAACGATATTTTGAGGTTTGCAAGGGGATAAAAAATGCCAATCAATTGTGTGTTGTTTTTGATTGCACTTATTGGCTGGTTGGGGTTTTTTGTTATTTTTTGGATAGCTAGTGAGGATTGATTGTGGGGGAATACCTTTTGATTTTTTTATAGTGGGGGTATTTTGGGCGCTTTGATGTTTTATAGTGGAAACGAGTTACGCAAGCCAGATTCCTGTGCTTTTCCTGACTTCCCAAACTGTCTGCTTCGCAGCCAATTCGTGAAGTAATGCAAATGCTCGGAATCTAAGCGGGCTTGCTCCACTCTCTGGCGAAAACGAGTTGCGATGGGGCAATCCATTGCGGCTAAGCCTATTTCGCGAATCACTCGCAAGGTGCGCGAGCAATTTGCAAAATTGTCTTAGTCCTCGTGGGCTGACCGCCCCATCTCCACTCTCTAACTAAAACGAGTTACGCAAGCCAGCTACTTCCGGTTAAGCCTATTTCACGAATCACTCGCAAAGTGCGCGAGCAATTTGTGAAATTGTCTTAATCCTCGGTAGCTCCCGGGCTTGCTCCACTCTCTGATTTTACTCTCTAGATTATTTTAAATTCCAATCCTTTTAATTTCCATCTCAATATTCTTCCATTAGTGGCTTTAGGCATTTTCTTAATTAACCGAAATTCCACTGGTACTTGGTAATTCAACAAATTATGTTGTCCGAATTCTTTTAGATTGCCACTGGTTAGGCGATATTGGTCTTTTAAACTTAGGTAGGCTACGGGGGCCATTTTGTTGTCTGCTCCAATTTTGCCTACGATGCAGATGTCTTCGATGCCGTTGACGCTGCGGTAGATGTTTTCGATTTCTTCGGGATAGAGAATCTTGTCGTCGGTGTAAATCAAATCGTCAGCTCTGCCTTTGAGGTAAAGAAAGTTGTCGTCATCTAGGTAACCGACGTCGCCGGTTTTGAAGTAGCCGTCATTGGTAAAGCGTGATTGGTATAAGGCTTTATTATTGAGATAACCGACTGCAACGCTGGGGGACTTTACTTCGATGTCGCCGATATTATCTTGGTTGATGTCGGTGATGCGGATTTGATCTGTAAAGTAAGGTTGGCCGCAGGAGCCGGCTTTTATTTCAGCGTCATTATAGTTTAAAGCGGTAATCGAGGCTGTCGTTTCAGTCATGCCATACGTCTGCAGAACTGGGATGTCAAGCATGTTGCAGCGCATAAGGGTCCAATTGTCAGCCACGCCGTTACCGACAAAGACGCAACGAAAGTATTCATTGTAGTGCTTTCCCTTAGGCAAAGTGTTGAGAGCTTGTCTCAATAAAGTCGGCGTAAAAGAAACAATCGTGGCACGCTCATTTATTAGCACTTTATTGATGAGGTCGAAATAAAACATTCAATCAAGTTGACCCCAATGCCGTAAATCAATGACCGCATGATGACTGAATAGGCGGGGACGTTGAAGATAGGCAGGGTCAAAACCCAAGTATCTTGTTTGGTAATGCCTAAGTTCAAGGCAGTCCCCATGGCTGATTCAAAGAAATTGCGATACGTCAACATGACCCCAGTGTCAAAGGAAGCCGCATTTGGGGTATAGAAGATAGCAACAATTTTATTTTCGTTAAAATCTTGAATCGGACGGTAATTAGGATTTTTTTTGAGACTGAGAACTTCTGAGACAAAAGTCTTATCCCAGTCGATTTGATCAAGGTATGTGGTATCGGCTGAATCACTGACCAGAATCGTTTTAGGACAACAATCTTTGATGTGGTCTTCCAAGGTTTTCAAAGATAATTGCGTATCAAGTAGAATCGTCTGCGCTCCGAGCTGTTGAAGTGCTAAAATGGCAACGTAACCATTAAAGCAATTGTCGGTAAATAAAGCGATGGGATCATTTTCACTAATGCCACAACTCGACAATTTGCTAGCGAACAATTGGACCGTGGTGTTGAGTTCACTGAAGGTGAAATCAGCATGTTCCAAGATTAAAGCAATTTTGTCAGGATCAAGTTTAGCGCGTTTGACTAACCAGTTTTCCAAAATGTGGCCTCTTTTCATTGGAAGATTTGATGCGAGTGAGGTGCTTTAACTTGATTGTAAAACAATTAAACAATAAAATTTAACTAATTATTGAAAAAAATTGAGGTACAAAATGAGTTTATTAGACGATTTAGGGATTGAAGTTGTCGAACGTGGTCGGCATAAAGTAGTTTTAAAAATGGAATTGACCCAAGAACACTTGGATCAAGAAGAAAATAAAGCCGGAAGCATCAACGCCGTTTTGTCAGAAACAGCGGCCAGCATCGGCGCCAATTTGAATGTTGACGAAAACGACACCGCGGCCATCATGCGGGTTTCTTTGCACAGTCTCAATAAATTGCGTTTGGGAACATTGATTGTTGGAGCAATTTCGGTGAGAAATGGCAATAATATTCAGACCTGGCAAGCAACGACCCATTTTGATAAGAGTGCGATTGAAAATTGCTTAAGTACCATAACATTAAAAAAAATCCAGATCTAATCACGATAGATTCTGGAATTAATAATTTCGAAGAAAGCTAGAAGAATCAAGCCTACTCCGAATAGTTGATAAATAAAAATAATCGTTTTTGAAGGGTTCAAGATAAAGACAATACCTGCTGCCACTAAAAGGGCTGAATAGAAATAATCGAGGTAGGGCTTTATTTTGACCCTTTTTGTCATCTCGTGAGAATCACGAAACTGGTTGATGCCGTTGACCAACAAGATGATACCCAAAACAGGAGGCACCAAAGCAATTAAAAATTTGGCAAATAACAAGACACCTAATGCTAAAAATAATGCACCGATGCCTAAAGCGATTGCTATATTATTTTCCCCAGTTAATTTCCGAATGCTGAATCCATCGATAATCGAAAGGATTCCGTAGATAGCAATGTAACTTGAGACAATGTAAATGATGATATCAAAACTCTTAATAGGTGCAACGACAATTAAAATTCCCGCCACCAATAAAAAGATAAACCGTAGCCAACGATAGAGTTGGAATTGTTTAACCATGGTAGGCCCCCTGAATAACTTCTAAACATATCATAACAGAAAAGTTCCAAAATGGATTTTTACTTTCAAATGTACTTCACAAACTGGTTTATCAAGATATAAGCAAACTACTGTTGTAAACGTGAGCAAAACGCTTTCATTGTGAAGCCATTGTGGTATTTTATAGGTAACTGATACTAGGAGGGACTAATTATGGCTATTCGTGCATCTGATAAGATGATAGATGTTTTAGCAAAATGGGGTGTAGATAATATTTACGGACTCCCAGGGGACTCAGTTGATACAACAATTGATGCCTTATACCGTGCGCAAGATAAAATTAAATTTACACATGTTCTTCATGAAGAAGTAGGTGCTTTAGCGGCCGCAGCTCACGCCAAACTGACTGGAAAATTGGGAGTTTGTCTCTCGATTGGAGGACCAGGGGCAATCCACTTGTTGAATGGACTGTATGATGCCAAAATGGATCATGCTCCCGTGTTGGCTATTTTGGGTCAAGTTCAATCAAAATTGCTCAATACTGATTTCTTCCAAGAAGTCGATACGCACGTTTTGTTTGAAGATGTTGCCGTGTACAACAAGATTATCATGGATCCGCAGTCGTTGCCTAGAATCGTCGATGAAGCCATTAGAACTGCTATCGCTAAAAAGGGTGTTGCTGTTTTGACGATTCCTGACGATATTCCAGCTCACATGATTAAAGATAATTTCACGCCCAACGTCGATAATTTCCAAATGGAAGATTACCGTGTCGACGATGACCAAATTAAAGCTGTTTTGGAAATGATGAAGATTCACTCTAATCCGATTGTTTTAGCAGGTGTTGGAATCAAGCATGCTAAAAAAGAAACTAAAGAATTTATCGAAAAATACAAGCTGCCTTTGATTTTAACAATGCCCGCTAAAGGATTGGTCGACGATAATCACCCTTATAATTTAGGACAACTAGGAAAACTGGGAACTAAGCCGGCTTTTGAGATGATGCAAAAGGCCGATATGGTCATCATGATTGGGACCGATTATCCATATGCACCATATTTGAATAAAAAAGTCGATGCCGTTCAAATCGACATCAACGCTGATCGCTTGGGTAAACGTCGCCACGTCAATATTGCCATTCAAGCTGATGCTAAGGAAACTTTGGCTCGCTTGAATGAATTAGGGACAGAGGTCGAGTCACGGCCATTCTTAGATGAAGCTGTTTCAAAAATTGGTCAATGGCGCAGTTGGATGCATGACGTTTACACTAAGAAACATGATGGCGTCTTGCCTTCATTGATGTTCCATCGTTTGAGCGAAAATGCTCCAAGCGATACTATTTGGTCGATTGATGTTGGGACTTCAACTGCTTTTGGAGCTCGTTTCCTAACGGCTAAGTCATCACAAATGTACACTATTTCAGCTTGGCTAGGTACGATGGGCTGTGCACTTCCTGGAGCAATTGCGGCCAAGAATGCTTTCCCAGATCGTCCGGTTTATGCATTTTCTGGCGATGGTGCAACTTCAATGGTCATGCAAGACTTTGCCACAGCTGTTAGATATAACTTGCCAATGCTTTATATCGTCTTAAATAACAAATTGTTGGCCTTTATTGAGTATGAACAACAATCAGCTGGTCAACAAAATTACGGCATCAGTTTGCCAGAAATCGATTTCGCCAAAGTTGCTGAAGCCTGTGGTGGAATTGGCGAACGTATTACAACTGATGATGAATTCAAAGCTGCTATCGACAAATATCGTATTCCAAAGAAACCAGTTTTGCTTGATGTAGCAGTGACTGATGAAGCACCACTTCCAGGTAAAATTATGATGGATGAAGCTCAAGGTTATGCTAAATTTGGACTCGGTCACGTAATCGACAAGAAGTCGATACCACAATTGCCACCAATGAAAGAAATCTTACGTTCATTCTTATAAAATTTGAATTTCAAAAAGGCCTGCCTATTTCTAGGTAGACCTTTTTTAGGTTTAATGAACATCAGTATTTTTAACAAATTCATCAGTTGCTACACGATAATAAGTAGATTGATTGAAAGTAGCAGACTGATCAGCGTGCCACTTAGTATTAGGAGCTAAAGCTCGATTTTGAACGTTTTTATCTTTAGCGCTTATGAGGTATTTAACTGAATCGCTGTTAGTTGTGACATCTAAATCAACATACTTGTAAACGTAGACTTGATTAGCATTGACCCACTCGTTAGTAGCAACGCGATAGTAAGAATCCCGTCCGATAGTGACATATTGGTCACTGAACCAAGCAGAATCAGGCGCCAATTTGAGATTGGAAAGGAGATTCATTTTTCCATTGTCCAAACTAAAAATATCGACATACGAACCAACGAAAGTATTGACAGTTTCGTTGATTTTTTGAATATTGAGGTTATTTGACGTGGTAGATGGATTGGGGCTTGGATTATTGTGATGCTGATTTTCTGGAGTAGTTTCAGGTTCAGGAGCAGGACTTGGATTAGGAGCAGGACTTGGATTAGGAGCAGGACTTGGATTAGGAGCAGGACTTGGATTAGGAGCAGGACTTGGATTAGGAGCAGGACTTGGATTAGGAGCAGGACTTGGATTAGGAGCTGGATTTGGCTTAGGAGTAGGAGTAGGATTTGGATTAGGAGTAGGATTTGGCTTAAGACTTGGAACTGGTGCCGATGGTTTTGTTGTTGGTAAAGACTTATAACTTATGATGCTTGTAACCAGATCCTTTACTCCTTCGCCTTCTTTATAAGGCAATATGTTCCCTAAAGAATTTTTTACACCTGCCTTATCATCGATATAAACAGTTTTAGGTTTACCGGTAGAATCTATAATTGTACAGGACCAAAGGTGACCATTATTTGGCAAATCAATATCATTATTAAAATGATTTCTGCTACCAAATGTTATTGATTTGAGGTGGGTTCCATCAAACATGCCAGTTCCCTTTTTAGATTCGCCAAAGGGATGTTCAACTCTTTTACTCCAGTTAGTATGTCCCTCAAATAATGATGCCATATCCCAATGTGTGAAATCTAAATCTTGTACACCGGAGTTTTTAAACATGCTTGTCACATTAGTGATAAAACCATTTGACCATGGTCTTGTATTTAGATGCTTTAATGAAGACGTATTTTCAAACATACCATGGAAATCTGAAACATTGCGAGTATTCCAATAAGGAATGCCAAAACGATCCGTGTTGTAGTTAAATTTGATATCAGCTAATTTATCATCATTAGCAAACATTTCGTCCATGTAATTACAAATGGGAGTATTAAAAGAAGTTAAATCTAATGATTTTATTTTGGGTAGGTTTTTGAACATACCACTCATTTTGTTAACTTTTGATGTATTAAAATTCGATAAATCTAATGAAGAAAGATTTGAAGCTCCGTTGAACATATTTGACATATCAGTAGTGTTGGAAGTATTTAAATTTGATAAATTTATGTTTGTTAATTTTTCATCACCTTTAAACATTCCACTCATATCAGTAACTTTAGAGGTATCAAGCGGTGATAAGTCGAGTGAAGTTAAATTCTTATTACCACTAAACATATTTGCCATTTTAGTAGCATGAGAAAAATCAAATTTTGATAAATCAATTGATTTTAAGTCTCTATTTGCAAAAAAGCCACTCAAGTCAGTTGCTTTAGACAAATTAAGTTTCGATATATCTAAATTAGAGATTTTTTTATCGCCACTGACAATGTCAGATAAATTAGTGGTACTAGTAGTATTCAGTTTTGATAAATCTATATTAGATAAATTTTCGTCATTTTTAAACATTCCATGCATATCAGTAACTTTAGAAGTATCAAGCGTTGATAAATCAAGTGTGGTCAGATTCTTATTTCCACTAAACATATTTTTCATTTTAGTAGCGTGAGAAAGATTGAATTTTGATAAATCAACTGATTTCAAGTCTCTGTTAGCAAATAATCCACTTACATCAGTTGCTTTAGAAAAGTTTAATTTTGCTATATCGGAATTGGAGATTTTTTTAGCACCATTAAAAATATCAGCTATATTGGTAGCGTTGGAAGTGTTTAATTTCGACATATCCAGATTTGATAAGTTTTCATCATTTTTGAACATGCCACTCATATTAGTGACTTTAGAAGTATTGAAATTCGATATATCTAAATTAGAGATTTTTTTATCGCCACCGAATAAGTTTGATAAATCAGTAGTTTTAGAAGTGTCAAATTTTGAGACATCTAAAGCAGTTAAATTTTCATCTCCATTGAACATGCCATTCATTTTAGTGGCTTTAGAAGTATCAAATTTGGAAACATCTAAAGCAGAAAGCTTTTTGTCACCATTAAACATGTCTGATAAATCTTCAGTATTAGAAGTATCGAATTTTGAGACATCTAAGGCGGATAAGTTTTTATCACCGTTAAACATCTTACTCATACTTTTGTTTTTTGAAGTATCGAATTTGGAAACACTTAAAGCAGAAAGATTTTTATCGCCGTTGAACATATTGCTCATGTCAGTCACATTGGAAGTCTTAAAAATGGAAACATCTAAAGCTTTTAAATTTTCGTCGTTATTGAACATATTGGTAAATTTAGTCACTTTAGAGGTGTCAAAATGTGAAACGTCTAAGGCTGATAAATTTTTAGTGTTGTTAAACATACCGTACATATCGGTAGCTTTAGAAGTATTAAATTTAGATACATCTAAATTATGAATTGCTGAAACGTTATTAAACATATCAGAAAAGAGAGCAACATTAGATGTATCGAAATGGGATACATCTAATGATGATAGGTATTGATCATCATGGAACATACGACGCATGTCGGTAACTTTTGAAGTATTAAAATTGGATAAATTTAAATTAGTAAGATCATTGTCATAATCAAACATACTGTTCATGTCAGTAACATTAGACGTATCAAAATTCTTTAAATTGATTGATTCCAAATCATCATCATCTTTGAACATACTCGACATGTCTGTGACGTTTGGCGTTTTGAAATTTTTTAAGTCAAGTGACTCAAGTGCTCGATTATTGGAAAACATATTTGACATGTCAGTAACCTTGGAAGTATCGAAACTAGATAAATCAAGATTTGTCAGGTTAACATTAACGGAGTGATCGTCTTTTTTATCTGGGAGGTTATCGAACATACCAGACATATCGGTAACGCTTGAAGTATCGAAATCAGCTAAGTTAATTGACTTAAGATTATAGTTATCAGAAAACATATACGAAGTAGTAGTGTTATTGGTCATCTTCCAGCCTGAAAGATCAACGTCTTTTAATGAAGTATCATTTGAAAAAAGATATGAACTATCTTTTATATTAGAAAGGCCTGATAAATTTGGCATTTTGACACTTTTTAAAGCAGGATCTTCATAAAACATGTAACTAATATCAGAGGTATTCGATAAATCAATATTTTTATAATTTTTAATTGACTCTAAGTTTGGTAAAAAAGAAAGAATATATGAGGAGTTCTTAGGAAATTTCACAGGCCCGTCAAAGCTGATGCTTTTAATGTAGTCATTGTCATCATCATAATAGCTCCAGTCGTGATTATTATCGTTATTATTTGAAGTATCGTTATCGTCCAAGCTATATCCCAAAGTTCCACCTTGTAAATGTAGGACATGATCATTAGATATGTACCAAGGACAGGTTCCATAAGTACCAGAATCGAATGTATCATCAGATTGGTCGTTAGTTGATGTTTCTGCATAAATGGTCGTAGTCTTAAAGGAATAGAAACCAGTGACGACGGTCACACCAAGTAAAGTTTTTAAAGCTATTTTTTTCAAATCTTGACTTTGAACCTTCATTTAGAATCATCTCCATAAAAAGTAATTTTTATACAAAGAGTATATTCCTAAAGAAAGGAAAAACGTCTACAGAAGCACGGGATATATCAAACAATAATGCATAGAAAAAATAAATTAATTTTAGAATATAAAAAGGCATTCCCAAATCAGGGAATGCCCTTATTTATTTCTATTCAAATTTTAAAGTGGACTAAATTCTTTCATCACATATTTACTAGGGAAGGATTTATTCTTGTCTAAATACTTTTGGTATCGAGTTTTTTGATGAATCTCGTTATAAGCATCTTCCAATTCGGATATTGTGTACTTTTGCTTCAACTCAATAGAAGATGTTTTATAAAATTTTGACATGTAAGCTAACAATTGTTCTTCATCATTAATCATACTATCGACCTCTAAAATCATCATAGTGCCTGAAATTATTATTAGCAACTTCTAATAATTAGAATTTCTTTAATTAAATTTTGTAATTTTTGACCGATGTAACTATCTATCTCATAGCATTTGCTTAATAAGTCAACCTTTCGACCACAAAAACATCTTGCAACTAAATTAAAAAACCATTAGAATGGTGCTATTTCATAAATAAATTTAATAGGAGGTGTCAATATGACGACGCAAGAAGCACATCATGACCACGAGGTGGATCACCGATTGATCATGCACGAAAATGAAGCCTTTTCAAAAGCATCACGAATCAATTATTTTGACCTTGTTATCGAATCAGCTCATAACTCCACGCTAGTCGATGCAGATGGGAACGAGTACATCGACTTGTTGGCAAGCGCTTCGTCAATCAACGTTGGTCATACGAATGAAAAAGTCGTCCGCGCGATACAGCGCCAAGCGCAAAAACTGATTCATTACACATCAGCCTATTTTCCCAATCGTCCGGAACAAGAATTAATAGAACGATTGAGTCAAACAGTGCCCGGCGCACCTAAGGAAGTGTCTCTGGCAAATTCTGGTTCCGAAGCTAACGATGCCATCATCAAGTTTGCTCGAGGATACACAGGGCGACCTTATATCGTCTCATTTATGGATTCCTATCACGGTTCAACTTATGGTTCCATGACCTTGTCCGGTGTCAGCTTGAACATGGCACGAAAGATGGGACCTTTGTTACCGGATGTCGTCCACGTTCCGTATCCAGATTTGTACCGACGCCATAAAAATGAAACTGAGCATGACGTTGCTGTGAGGTATTTTGAAGAGTTCAAGCAACCCTTTGAAAGCTACCTGCCAGCAGACGAAGTAGCCTGCATCTTGATTGAACCGATTCAAGGCGATGGCGGAATTAGAAAAGCACCAGAAGAATTCATGCAACTGGTCTATGAATTTTGTCATCAAAACGGTATCTTGTTTGCCGTTGACGAAATCAACCAGGGCCTAGGGCGAACTGGCAAGATGTGGAGTTACCAACAGTTTCAAGATATCGAACCCGACTTGATGTCAGTTGGTAAGTCGCTTGCTTCAGGGATGCCTTTGAGTGCGACAATTGGCAAAAAGGAAATTATGGAGAGCCTTGATTCACCAGCCCATACTTTCACGACCGCCGGCAACCCGATTTGTTGTGCGGCCTCGCTTGCAACCTTGGACGTTTTAAAAGAACAGAAGTTGTTGCTTCGTTCCCTTGAAAAGGGAAATTACGCCAAGAAGAAGTTTCTCGAACTACAAAATCGTTATCCAGAAATAGGGGATGTCAGGATGTATGGCCTTAACGGTGGAATTGAACTAGTTAAAGACCAAAAGACGAAAGTTCCCGATGCTGATTTTGCTAATAAGATTATCTACTATGCCTTTATGCATGGAGTGCTTATGATAACTTTGAAGGGAAACATTTTGAGATTTCAACCGCCTCTAGTCATTACTCAAGAAGAGCTTGACTATGCCTTTGATGTCTTGAATGACGCATTTAAAGCAGCTGAAAATAATCAAGTCATTATTCCAAGTAATGCAAAAATAGGTTGGTAATCAAGAGGAGTGTATTTTTTATGAGTGGTTTTTTTAAACGTTTGACCTTAAAAGAAGATCCGAGTATATACGAGGATAAAGATTCACATTTAGTACGAGTATTAACAGTTAAAGACTTCCTAGCCTTGGGTGTTGGGACAATCGTCTCGACTTCAATCTTTACTTTACCCGGGGTCGTAGCGGCAGAGCACACTGGACCTTCAGTTGTTTTCTCATTTATCGTCGCAGCTATCGTGGCCGGACTTGTAGCGTTTGCCTATGCTGAAATGGCCGCCGCCATGCCGTTTGCTGGTTCAGCTTATTCGTGGATTAATGTCATGTTTGGTGAATTCTTCGGATGGGTCGCTGGTTGGGCGCTGTTGGCAGAATACTTCATCGCTTTAGCCTTCGTTGGTTCAGGACTGTCGGCCAACTTTCGGGGGCTGTTAGAACCGATGGGGGTCCATTTCCCCAATGCCATCGCCAATACCTTTGGCAATAACGGTGGGATCGTTGATTTAGTTGCTGTCGTCGTTATCGCAGCCGTTGCTTGGTTGATTTCACGAGGAGCCAGTGGTGCCGCTAAAGTCGAGAACGTCTTAGTTGTCCTTAAAGTCTTAGCAATCCTAACATTTATCGTTGTTGGTTTAACTGCAATTCATATCGAAAACTATATTCCCTTTATTCCTAAGTATCGCCTTAACGCCGACGGAACAGCATTTGGAGGCTGGCAAGGAATCTACGCCGGAGTATCAATGATTTTCCTTTCCTACATTGGATTTGATTCGATTGCTGCAAACTCTGCCGAAGCCAAAGACCCAGGCAAGACGATGCCTCGAGGAATCCTTGGTTCATTGTTGATTGCCTTGGCCTTGTTCGTCGCCGTTGCTTTAGTTCTAGTGGGAATGTTCAAGTATTCTTCATACGCAAATAACGCCGAACCTGTTGGCTGGGCTCTAAGACACGCCGGACATCCAGTCGTTGCCAGCGTTATCCAAGCCGTAACTGTTATCGGAATGTTCACCGCTTTAATCGGAATGATGCTGGCCGGTTCACGTTTGATCTATTCCTTTGGACGTGATGGCATGTTGCCAAATTGGCTCGGTAAGTTGAACAAAAACAATCTACCAAATCATGCCTTGTTAGTGCTTTCCGTTATCGGAATCCTGATTGGCGCTTTTTGTCCATTTGCCTTTTTGGCACAATTGATTTCAGCAGGGACGTTGATTGCCTTTATGTTCGTTTCCTTAGGGATTTATCCATTGAGAAAGCGTGAAGGCAAGGACATCGCCATGCCAGACTTCAAAGTGCCATTTTATCCAGTACTTCCAGCTCTTGGATTTTTAGGCTCTCTAGTAATCTTCTGGGGACTTGATATTCAAGCTAAGTTATATGCTGGTATCTGGTTTGCCATTGGCTTAGTGATTTACTTTGTCTATGGGATGCATCATTCAACTCTCGGCAAAAAAGTTGCCGCTAAAAAGAATAAAAAATAACAACAAAAAAGCCATCGGGTTTTCCTTCCCCGATGGCTTTTTCAAAACAATAAAAGTGAGAATCGCTCCCATAATCTGAGACTTGCTAGTAAAAGAATCACAGGAGTTTTAAACACTGTTTATTTTATATGAGTATTAGTATAGCATCAGAATGACAACTTGGGAACTAAATTTTCAATCGAATTTGTCATACATTTTGTACAAAAATAATTTTTAATTCTAAAAGCTATATGTATCAACGATTATTGGTGAATAAATGGTGCCAAATGATGAAAACGCTAAAAACTTTAAACATTTAATGTGTCACTTTTTCAGAATAGAACTATAATAGGAATTGTAACTAAGGAGGTTGTTGAAATATGGCAGAAGTAGATCCATCAAAGATGGCTGATGCAGCCATTGCAAAAGAACCAGAAGTATTGAACTTAAAGATGAGCGAGGCTTTCGACTGGAGTGACGATAAGACGGTTGTCCGTGACGCTATTTGGGATTATTTCATGGAGAACAACAATCACGATACTATTAAGACAGAAGAAGCTGAAAAGCCATTCCTCGATAAGAGCGATGACGAAGTACGTGATTTTGTCGAGAAAAACCTTAAAAAATAAGTCTTTAATTTTCCTTTAGGCACCTTAAGTTGATGCCTAAAGGATTTTTTATGGCATTTTTTAAAAATAAATCAGTATATAACATGACTATATAAAAACTAAAAAAGTAGGACTTCCGAAATAACGGCTGTTCGTCAAATTAAGTTGATGGCAGTTTACATAAGCAGTTAGATCATAATTGGTCTAGCTGTTTTTTATTTGGCTGACGAGCTTGCTCGGAGCCAAAAAATTTGAAGATTGATACGCTTAAT
>NZ_VDFO01000034.1:0-32345 GCF_009600995.1 Companilactobacillus halodurans
TTCACTCCTGTTTGATTTGGTTTGGTTGCTTAAATCTTAACACGAGAACAGTGATGTTCTTTTTTTATCTAAAAGAGAATAAAAAACTGGCGTTGATTTATTCATCAACACCAGAAAGTTTAGAACCTTAGTTTTCAGCTTGATAAGCGTTTCATAATTAAGTCTTTAACTCTTTTTTGATAATAAGGAATTTCAGACGTATAATCGATTCAGTAAGGTAAAGGAGTAGATTGGATTAAATGGTTGAGTCAATAAATACTAAGGCGGATTTGATTGAAAAAGCTACTTCCCATTTAGGGATGACAGACTATGGAAAAATAATGGTCGGCGATAAAGGATTTGAATTCTATGATGACCGTGATGTTAATAACTATATTCAAATTCCTTGGACTGAAGTGGATTTAGTGGTCGTTTCGATAATGTTCGGTGGGAAATGGATTCCACGGTTTGCTTTGCAGACAAAGAAAAATGGAACTTTTTCCTTTTCGTCTCGAGATCCTAAAAAGGTTTTGCGAGCCATCAGAGTCTACATAAAACCGGATCGAATCGTTCGTTCGCTGAGTTTTTTCCAAGTTGTAGGGCGTGCTTTTAAAAGAAATCCTAATAAAAAGAAAAATAAGCGTAATAAGAGAAATAAGGCAAAGTAAAGTCTTTAGATGTTACGTTAAATAGAGTCTGGAAAATAATTTTATAAGCTAAGGTAATCGAAATCGGTTACCTTGGCTTTTTTACTTCAAAGCTGGTCACGTTAGGTCACACTCTTGTTTCCTAAGGACGAATTGGCAAATCTGAAGACATTTTTTTGGAAAAATCCTTGAACTTGGATTATTTTATTTGTAGTCATAGACAATCAAGGTGATTGAAATGGAAAACAAATTGAGTTTTGAAAGAAAAATCAGTTTTGAACCATTGTTGATCAGTATTTTTCTGGGGATAACAATAGCAGCCATTGCCTATTCGATTTTTTCAAAGTATCCACTAATTTGGATTATTTGTGGTCTGATTGCTTTTGGTATTGAGAGCATGCTGATTTATCCAAAGTATCTGCTTAACTCCTACGGTTATTGGCGAATTGAAGATAAAGGTATCTATTACTATGACTATGGAACTTGGAATAAAAAAATCCAAGCAATTTTTTTCCCATCACGTGAAAAGCCAGTAGAATTATTATTTGGAAATATCAACGGCTTTTCAATCATCGATGGCAAGTCCATCATGAATACCCAATATCCATTAGGAGGCACATTACGAGCTCCTCTTGCAAGGCGAATTCACTATTTGGTTTTAGAAACTAATCAAGGACAAATAAAGTTAAATTGTGCTTGGAAAGCTAATGGAATTCCAACCACCCAAGACGATATCAGAGAAATCGTTGAATTGATGAATTTAAGGATTTCTCAATAATTACTTATAATTAGAAAAAAGTCTGAGAATATGCTCAGGCTTTTTTTAACAAATAAACGATTTTGAAATACATTTGAAGGGTGAGCCCAAAAGAAATTGGTCAAGTGGTCTCGTATCTCAACAAAAAAATAATACTTTATCGAACGCGTTTCATGTCAAGTTTATTTTCGATATAATTTGTACGAAGGAAATATTAAGGAGTACAAATGAAAATTTTAAAAAATAATATTATCAAAATAGTTTTGTTGAGCATCATTTTTCCAGTGGTATTAGTTGTGATGGGAAATTTTATCCATGTAAAATCTGTTGGTAGTTTGATGCAGGGAATGGGTGACTTAGTTGTCTTCCTAGTAGCTTATTTCTTAAATCAAAGATACTTTAGACAAAAGATTGCTTGGTTTAACTCTCATCAAGTAGCTGCTCAACTTTACACAGCATTACCAGCAATTATCATTGTGGCATTTTTGGATTCGCCGGTACTGATGGCAACTGATTTTCAAATTAAATGGCAAGTCATTATTGTTTGTCTGTTAGTTGGTTTAGCAGAAGAATTTATTTTTCGTGGAATTTTAGTGAAATTATTTTTAAAAGTTCTAAATGGCGATGCTCTTGGCAGTGTTGTGGGTTCAGGAATAATTTTTGGATTGATCCATTTTATGAACCTTAGAAGTTTGCCATTCGGATATGTCTCTGCACAAGTTATCTTTGCGGCCGCAATAGGAATAATCTTTGGAGCCATTTATATCAAAACGAATAACCTTTTAATTGTGATTTTATTGCATGCGTTACGAGATATGTTTCCAATGTTTTCTAGTAAAATGATGGCACAAGCTGCTACAACAAGCTTTTCAATGGCAACTTTATATGTAATGATAATCTTTTTGTTTATTGCTGTAACGATAGCGTATACTCAATTACGTGATTTTACAGTCAAAAAAGACGAGATCTAAGAAGACCTCGTCTTTTTTATTTCTAAGATAACTTCAATGGTTGCGTGCTATCTAGCCATTCATTAGTTTTAATATTTTTAAAGTACATTGTGACATCTGATGTTGTGTTATTTACTTTTACCAACAAAGCTCCATCAAAGTTTTTGCCTGGAAGAACTTGTCCATTATTGCTGGAATTGATAATGGAAGCATTATCGCCAGTAGCTGTTGTTGGATTCAATTGTTGTCCATCTTGTTTTAACATGATGGCATTTTTTTGAACCTGTTCAGGGACTTGATTAGATTTCGTTTTGTTCAGGTAATTGTATTTTATTAATAAAGCAGCATCCCCATTAGAATCTTTAATCAATTTTACCTCATCAGAAATTTTAAAAGTATACCAATCAGAATCATAAGTTAAATTATCATAAGTACCAGCATTTTGAATCGTATCAGCTGGGGTTTGCTTTTGTTGAGCTTGCTGATTGTTTTGGTTGGTTTGAGTATTATTATTGTCTTCTTCTTTGGTTACTTTTTGAGGCTTATTGACCTTAGGCTTATCCTTAGATTTATCAGATTTTTTGGACTTCTTAGACTTCTTTTTAGAAGTTTTCTTGTGTGATTTAACTTTTTCGATTTTATGAGACGGTTGTGCAGAATTATTATCATTAGTTGAACTGATTCCCCAGAAAACCAGTAAACCAATGATAATTATGAGGATAATGATTGAAATAATAAACGGCGTTTTTTTGTAAAATGGTCGTTTGCTACGCCGAAATTCTTCACGAGTCATGTGAGTTCCATTGTTCTTATTTTTCCTTTTCATAGCACGTACTCCCCTACAAGTAATTCGTTAAGTTCATAGTATCATAATTACTTATTCTGAATTAATTAACTAGAAAATGCTTACTTATTCTTAAAAAAAAGAAATTTAATTTAGAGTGTTGAACTGCTATTTGAAAAGTGGTATAAATATCTGGTCGAAGTTAATGAGATAGTTATTTTTGTAAAAGGGGGTCACTAAGATGTTGTTTTTTGGTAATCATGGCGATTATGAGGTAACATGTAATTTCTTTAGCAAAGAAGGCCAAAATATTGCTAAGAAGCGCATTTGTCACAATGTTTCTAAAAAAGAAGCTCGTGACGGTATGAGAGACTATATAACAAATAGGTTCTCTGATATTATTGATGTAGCTCATCCCATTAAAGTTGTTGCAAAGTTAACAACTAAATAGAAGGATATATATGGATTTTTAGATGGAGCCGATGGGGTCCATCTTTTTTTATACATTTTTCTTTAGAATAGGTATGATAGACACGAGGAGGCTATGCTTATGGATCACGAAAAAGTAACCGGTACACGCTTCTTTTATGTCACAGTTTTAAATATCTTAATTACTATTACCGAGTTTGTCGGCGGCGTCATTTCCGGCAGTCTAGGTTTGATTTCAGATGCATTTCATAATTTGGAAGATTCTCTTTCAATCGTTATTTCATATGCTGCAAACGTGATTGGACGAAGAAAGAATAATTCCCAAAAAACTTTTGGCTATAAGAGGGCTGAAATATTAGCAGCATTCGTCAATTCAATCGTCTTAGTCGTAATTACTTTGATGATGGTTTTCGAATCTTTTAAACGGTTGTCGCAACCGCAAGAAATCAATGGTAAATTGATGATGATTGTATCCTTGATTGGTTTAGCTGCCAATTTCATTTCCATGTTGATGCTGTTGTCAGGATCTAAACATAATTTGAATATCAAAGCGACTTTTTTACACATGTTGACTGACACATTGTCATCCATTGGCGTTTTTATTGCATCGATTTTTGTTATCTTGTTCAATTGGACTTGGGTCGATCCAGTGATAACCATTCTGATTGCTGCTTGGCTTTTAAAAGAAGCTTATACGGTCGTTTATGAGACAATCAATATCTTAATGGAAGCCAGTCCTAAGATTGATTTGGATGCCGTTCAAGCTGCTATTTTAACCGTTCCAGAGATTGTTAAGGTACATCACGTTCATGTTTGGATGATTGATGAAAATCACATCATGCTAGATGCGCATATCAATGTTGTAAAAAATTGCAATATGATGGAACTAGATGGACTCTATGATCGAGTCGATAAATTGTTGAAAGACGAATTCAATATCACTCACGTTACTCTACAGGCTGAGTGTGCTAGAGGATTAGACAACTCCTTGATAGAGATTAATAAGAAAGTGTAATTGTGCTAAGATTAGAGGGTAATTCTATATGAAAGTTGGGAATGTCGTAATATGGTAAAACTCGTCATGGTCAGACATGGAGAAAGCACAGCTAATGCCTTAAATCAGTATACTGGTTGGAACAATGTTGGTTTGACGCAAGAGGGCATAGTTCAGGCGCATGTGGCCGCTAAGAAACTTAAGGGGTTTGAATTTGAGCATGTTCACACATCAGTTTTGAAACGTGCAATTATGACAGCCTATATTATTCAAGACGAATTGAATCTTAATTATGTGCCGATTACTAAAACCTGGCGCTTAAATGAACGTCACTATGGTGCCTTACGAGGTCAGAATAAAGATGCCACCAGAAGAGAATTTGGAGTCGATCAAGTACATCTGTGGCGAAGAAGTTTTTATTCAATACCACCACAATTAAAGAGACCAGATCCAAATAATGGCCCATATAAATATTTTGATAGTAACATGATGCCAACTTCAGAAAGCTTGTATCAAGCTTATCAACGTATCGTTCCATATTACGTTGATCACGTATCTAATCGGCTTTTAGATGGTAAAAATCAGTTAATTGTTGCCCATGGAAGTACGATTAGAGCTTTGATCAAATATATTGAACGAATTAGTGATAGCGATATTGATGGAGTCGAAGTTGCGAATGGTAAGCCTCTTATTTATGAGTTTGATAATAAACTTAATATAATCAACAGCAATCGCACTAATACTAAATAAATTATTCTGATATAAAGTAGATAAATTAATAAATAGATTAAAAGAGTTCATGATCCTAATGGGATTATGAACTTTTTTTATGTATAAAAGATTATTATTCGTAGTTGTGAAAATGCCACAAAAAAAATGGTAACGCACACAAATTTATAAAAGTGTAAGAGAAAGTGCTTTCTTTTTTGAAAAATTGATGTAGAATATTTAAATGGTCTAGATGAATGGCAAAAAGCAGAAGTTTTATGCCAAGTGGACTTATTCAGATAAATTTATTGTAATAATGTTAATTTTCAAATTGAGTAATTATAAATATATGATAAGAAAAACGTAGTTTTTTGTGTATGTAGGATTTATCTTTTTTTAAAGAATTATTACTAATATTTGTCAAATCGAGAAGGGGTTTCATATGAATATTTTAATTGCGTTAATACCAGCGCTTGGATGGGGCTTTATGCCAATCATCACTGGTAAAATTGGTGGTTCACCAGCTAACCAAATGTTTGGTATTGGAGCTGGAGCCACAATCGTTGGTTTGGTAACTTATTTAATCACGCAGCCAACCGTTAGTACAGTAGCCTTTTGGTTCTCATTATTGTGTGGAGCTTTATGGACAATTGGTCAAATTGGACAATTTATTTCTTTTACACGTATTGGAGTTTCAGGTACTGTACCATTATCAACTGTTTTTCAATTAGTCGGTAATTCAATCATTGGGATGTTGATTTTTGGCGACTGGGCAGGTGCTCAATCAAAAATTATCGGAATCATTGCTTTAGCAATCGTTGTCGTTGGTGCTTTATTGACATCAGTTAACGATAGTTCTGAGGGAAATAAACTTGAATTAAAAGATGCCATGTTCTTACTTTGTACAACTGTTGGATTTTGGATTTATTCATCTTTCCCAAATATTTCGATTGTTAAGCATGAAAGCGGTACAGGTATCTTCTTGCCTGAAATGCTAGGAATCTTAATTGGTGCGATTATCTTCGCTCTTTTCACTGATCGTGAATCATTCAAACAAAAAGAACAATATCAAAATATCCTTGGTGGAGTTGCTTGGGGAATCGCTGCTTTTGCTTATATCTTCTCTGCTAAAGCTAACGGAAATACTTCAGCCTTCATTTGGACGCAATTAAACGTGGTAATTGGTACCTTTGGTGGTATTTTGATTCTACATGAGCGTAAGAGTAAACGTGAATTGAAATTTACGATTTTAGGAATTGTTTTAATTGTTGTTGGTAGTGTTGCAACATCATTTGCATAGAAATAAAAAAATACAACTCAATTTGGGATGTATTTTTATTATAATTAGAATGTAATCGTAAACATGAATTTATTATTTGGAGGAAAAACCACATGATTAAGCATATATTTTCAGATATGGATGGTACTTTATTACAAAGCAATGGCAAGATAAGTGCTAATAATATCGAAATAATTAAAAAAAGCAAGATACCCTTCACTCTAGTTTCAGCACGGTCACCTAAAGAGATGTTCGAAGTAATCGATTTATTGGCATTGAGTGAACCTCAAATTGCCTTTAACGGTGGTTTAATTTTCCAATTACAGGATGGAAAGGTGAAGGCCTTAAAAGAAGATACGATTGTTAATGACTCAGTTGCAAGAATCGTTGAACTATGCAAAAAAGAATTTCCTAGCGTGAGCTGCAGTTTTTATGGTCAAGATACTTGGTACATTGATCGAATGGATTCGGGTATTGAGATGGAAAAGAGAATCGGCGGTCAAACTCCCAAAATGGTTGATTTTGTTACTTTATTAAAACAAGCGGCTACTAAAATCTACAAAATCATGTTTATTACAATGGACTTGCAGAAAATGAAGCCATTGATTGCAAGACTAAAAGAATTGGGCGAGAACGTCAGCATCAATCAATCAGGACAAAGATATTTAGAAATCACTAGTCAAAATGCTGAAAAATCTGAAGGTATTGGCTATATCAAGAAACTTGAGAACTTGGACAAAGAAGAAATGGCTGCTTTTGGAGATGGATTCAATGACGTATCGATGTTGAAGTCAGTTGGAGTTCCAATCGTGATGGATAATGCTTTGGAAGGCGTTCACAACTATGGTAAATATATTACTAAAGATAATGATCACGATGGAGTAGGTCATGGGATTCAAAAATATTTAATTTAAAAAAGGCGGAATAAACATTTTTATTTGAAATGATGTTTTGTTCCGCCTTTGATTTATATATCTTTGATTAGAAACTAACAGTATGTTGATAAGCATTGACAGCTCTTAAAAAATGGTCTTTAAAATATTGTGTTTCACCATAACCAGTGTTTAGGAAGACAAATTGTTTAGAATCGTAGATGAAGCTAATTTTGTCTTCTCCATAGAATATACCAACGTTGATGTCAGTGATTTTACTGATAGGGATGATGATTCGCTTGATTTTTCGCATCCCTCTGACTAGAGTTATCGATAGTTTATCTTTAGAGATTGAGTAATCAACATATCCTTTGTAAGCGTCAGTTGATTGACCGATTATTTGGATATAGCTAAACATTGTCATCACATTCTTTCTAAGTGAGAATTTGAAACAGCTAGTGGTTTTGATACTGCTGATCATCAGTGATTATAAATAGAAATTAGTTTGAGCCATAATGATAATGATTAGTTTTTACAAGACGTACAAGGTAGAGCATTATCTTTGCAAAATTCCATTGCACCGTTTATTTTTAATATAAATTTATTAGATTATTAATAATTATTTGAATTTAAAGCAGGTGTTAAAGATGGAAAAGAGATTTGCGAGAAAATTAAGTTTCAAGCCGCTGTTCAATAGTTTCGTTCTTGGGATGGCCGTTGGAATTTTTATGTACGCTATTTTTGGTCGATCTCTTGTAGCGGGTCTTATTTTCGGCCTAATAGCGTTTTTAATATTAAGTGTCATCGTCTATCCCCGTAGTTTGCCATCGCTGTATGGCTATTGGAGAGTAACTGACGGCAATGTCTATTATTATGATTACAGTACTTGGACTAAAAGAATTCTGGCTATTTTTTTGCCACTGACTAAAAAGCAAGAAAAGGTTTCTTTTGAAGATATTGAATCTTATTCTTTGATCGTTAATAAAAATGCCAATAAATATGTGCCCCATTATATTGTTTTAAAAGTTGATGATGGTCATGATATTGCCTTAGATGTATCGTGGAATTTATTGAAATCAGGTGATCCCGAAAAAGACGTTGAATGGGTCGTTGATTTCATTACCAACAAATTGAATCAAAAAACTGTTAAAATTTTACAAGCATAAGCAAATAAAAAGGACCCAAGGAGATAAAAATCTCTTTGGGTCCTTTTTTGAATTTAGATTATTTAATCATCGTCGTCGTCATCATCGATTTCGCTGTCAATCTTAATATCTTTAAGAGCAGCACGGTCTTTTCTAACTAGACGTAGACGGTTAAGTGAAACTTTTCCTAGAACTAGAGGCACACGCTCTTCAACAACATCACTGTATGAAAGACCAAACCAAGTGGCTGGTGAAATGAATTTTTGAAGCATGAGACGTGTGTGGATAATACTCTTTTTAATTCCACTGATCTTTGTATCTGGTGAGAGAACTTCTTTAATGATAACAAAGGAGAAGTCCCCAACATCACGATCAGGAATGGTTGTATATTTCTGTGGTTGCGACTTGATTTCACCATTTGACATCAAATCGTTAACCACTTGACGAAGATAGACATTGACCTTTTGATCAACTCTAAATCCTAAGTACAGCTGAACGCTGACCATGTAATCAGTATCGAAGGTTTCGACGCTGTATGCGGCCGTGTAAGGTTCGTCAGTAACGTTGACAGTTACGAACCAGTAAACCTGAGCTCGTTTTGGCCGTTTATCAAGAATTGAATAAAGGATATTCTTCTTAATGCGATAGCCATCGTGGACTTTAGTTAAGTAAACGAGGTTAGTCGTGTAAAGAGGATAACTTGGATCTTTTCTTAAATCGTTCAACTGACGTTTAAAGGCTAATAGGGAAGCAAAGTGACTCCGATAAGTGTTGTCATCCTTGAGTCTTTCGCCGTATCTCCAAATGAACATGATAGCAATCAGTAATGCGGCAATGAACATCGTGATGTAGGCACCATGGATGAACTTGCTACTGTTAGTTACGAAGAAGATACATTCAATGATAAAGAAGAAACTGATAATAATCGTTGAGAAGAAGCGATTGGCTCGTTTCATCAATAGCCATTGATGCAGCAGGATCGTTGTCATTAGCATGGTAATAGTGATTTCTAGTCCGTAAGCATTCGACATGTTTTCAGAAGTTTTGAAATAGAAAACAATGAATAAACAAACGACCCAAATAATCGAGTTAACTGTTGGGATATAAAGCTGTCCCTTAAAGTTAGTTGGATAATAAGTTTTTAATCTTGGGAAAATCTTTAATTTAGTTGCTTCAGATACCAAAGTATATGAACCTGAAATCAAGGCTTGAGAAGCAATGATCGCAGCTAGAGCCGACAAGAAGATTCCAAAGAGTCTAAAGTCAGATGGAATGGATTGATAAAATGGATTCATAGCAGAACCCATTTGTTGTAACTGATGATTATCTCTAACGCTAATAATCCAAGCAGCTTGTCCTAAGTAGCTCAAAAGTAAACAAACTTTTACAAATGGCCAACTGGTATAAATATTAGGACGACCAACGTGACCCATGTCAGAATAAAGTGCTTCAGCACCAGTTGTGGCTAGGAAGATGCTTCCTAAAATGAAGACGCCACGGATGTTGACTGGACTACGAAGCAATTCAAAAGCATAGTAAGGATTCAAAGCTCGAATAATCGTCCAGTCAGAGGACATATTCACGATTCCGATGATTCCTAAAAATGAGAACCAAACGAGCATGATAGGTCCAAAAGCCCGACCTATCAATTGTGTACCAAATCTTTGGATAAAGAAGAGCGTTGATAAAATAATAAGCGTCACAATGATTACTTGATTTTGCGTACTGATCAAAATCGTATTGTGAATTGCAATGCCCTTAAGTCCTTCAATAGCAGCTGTTACAGTAACAGCTGGAGTCATCATCCCATCAGCTAAGAAGGTTGCTCCACCAATCATAGCAGGGATAATGAGCCATTTAGCACGCTTTCTAACCAAGGTGTATAGAGCAAAGATTCCACCTTCACCACGGTTATCTGCTCGTAAAGCAATTAAGACATACTTAATTGTCGTTACTAAAGTCAATGTCCAAAAAATTAATGAAACACTACCTAAAATAAAATCGGTGGACATTTTATCAAGTCCACCATTGCCGACCATCAAAGAGTGCATAACATATAGAGGAGAGGTACCAATGTCCCCATAAACGATTCCTAAAGCAATAAGAAATCCCGCTATGCTCATTTTTGAATGGGGGTTATTTCTTAATGAATTCAGTTGTGTCTTTTCCATATAATAATCTCCAAAATAAACAGTTCATCGGCAATTGTAACATTAGAATTGAGAGTATGAAACCACTTAATTTTGGTCCAGTCAGACTTCTCATATACCAAGGCATTTAGCAATTATTGGTCTTAATTCTGATGTATTGGAACAGTCATGAAAGACTGATCTGTCGATACTGTATATTTAATATCTTGATTGCCACGTACAGTCATACCAAAGTCTGTTGCATAGATAATCAAGCCTAGTTGATGTCCTTTTAAGAGCCGATAAAAAGTAGGCTGTAATTCGACACCAACATTATAAAAGATATCAGGCTTTAATTCATCAACTTTGTAGCTATTATGACGATTTTGTAAATTTATATGACCCTTGCTGATCATCTTACAATCAGTCGATTTATTGTAAGTAAATTCCCTTAAATCATCTTCACGCCAGTCATAAGTTTGTGCCAGACTATTTTTTGAAAGTAACGTCGGAGAAACATTTAAACGCTTTGCGACTCCATAGTCAACCAATTGGAAACTTAACATTCCTAAATCTTTATTAGAACTTACTTTGAGATTCAAATTAACTTTGCCGTCAATCGTTAACTCATCGGTTAAAGCAGCTGTTTTAAAAATTAGTTGATTGGCCGAAATCTTTTTATCTCCAGCTAATAAATCTTTTTCCCAGACATCGTTATGACGACTATAAAACTTGAAATCAGTTTCGCTTAATTGGTCTTTAAAACTTCTCTCATCATGAGTATTAGTTTCAGTAGTTTTTGTGGTTAATTTATCATCTGATAAGTTATACTTGATTGTTTCATTCTTATCACTAGCCCAATCTTGATAACTGTTCCAAGTTTCAGGCTTTGTATTGTCTTGAATGATAACGTTAGGGATGATTTCTTTAGCTTGATTATCGACGCCCAGTAATTCATTGGTCAGCCAAAGATTGATGATATCGTTATAGTCGATTGAACGAAAAGCATTGATGTAAATATGTTGTCCTTGATGCAAAATCAGCTTTTGCGTAACGCCGTTATCCTTGATACCGTTCCACAAACGTTCAACATTTCGAGGCTTAACATTCCAGTCATTGAGACCATGAACCATAAAGACGTCAGCTCTGATATTAGAAAAATCCTTATGGTAATTTCTGGCATCCCAAAAACGATTATAGTTGCCAGTTTCACGGTCTTGATCTTTAGCAATAGTTTGAATCTGTTTGTTCCACTTATTTTTGATATTGTGAAAATCGCCAGGTTGCAAACGCCGACTGAAAGTTTCTTCTGCCAAAACATCAGCATCCTCACCAGGGAATCCTCCTGGAGCAATAACTAAACCGCCATCACGGTAGTAGTCGTACCAGCTAGAAATTGCGGCTTCACTGATGACAGTCTTTAAGCCACTGATACCGGTAGAAGCTGCAGCGGTTGCCAGTGTTCCTAGATAAGAGCGACCAGTCATAGCAATTTTTTGATTGGACCACCAAGCTTTGATTTCAATATTGTCAGTTCGGTTGGTAAAAGCAGGAAGTTGACCAGTTAACCACTTGATAATCGAAACGGTTGAAGTTGTTTCTTCCGGGTCGCCAGTTGTTCTTAGACCGTCGGAATCTTTGGTACCAATACCTGCCATATAAACGACCGCAAATCCACGGGCCAAGAAGTAATCATTTAAAGTATAAGAGCTTTCCCTAGCAAACGTCTCTTCGGCGCGCTTAGTCTGGCCATTGATAGTTCTTGGTGCAGGGATTTTTTTACTAGCATTTTCGTGATAAGCAATATCCTCGTAGTGCAAATCATTAGGCTCTTTACGCTTCAAGGGAACATTGACATCATGAGTAAGTTTTTCACCAGTTTCATCATTGGTACCTTGGTTATAAGGACTAGCAGTGTAAAGGGTGGGAACTTTAAGACCATTTTCAGTTTCATAAGGTCGTAATATTTCAGCCTTTAATAAATCACGATGTCCGTCATGGTCGCTATCTTGAGGAGATTCAACATAAACGACTTCACGAATCAATTTATGAGGATTAAAAACTGGTAAAGTCTTTCCATTAAAAAGGAGTGGTTGACTTACTTTTCCATAGAATGGAGTAAAATATCCTTTTGAAGCAAGGCTATCAAGATAAGTTTGACCATTTTTGTTATGAGTAGCTAAAAGCCAGTACCAAGCAGATTTTAATTCGTTAATGGTAAAAGAATTGCTATTGTGGTCAGCAATAATCAATTGAATTTTTTTCATAGCTTTTAATGGATCTGAGAACGAAAAATCAACATCAGGATTGAATTTTAATAATTGCAAAGCAACGTTATAAAAAGCCGTAACGGTAACTTTAGTTGCTGTATCAAGATATTCACTCAAATTTTGACTTTCTGTTGCCATATAAGTTTTAAGCTTTTCTTCAAAAGAAGATGAAGTCTTGGCTTCTAAAAAGCTTTTGCTCAGGAAACTTTTCCACAAGATGATGGGATTAGTTTCTGATTCATTATCTTTATCTAAAAATTTAATAGCGCGTAATTCGTCTAACTGATTGGAAAACTTAGTAGGGCGAAAGGCAAATTGATTATTTTTCATTAACTGACAACTCCTTTTATATATTAATTTCATTATAAAGCAATCCTTGTTGCTTTTGATATGAATTCCGACTTAATTAAGCGAAGATAAAATAAATAGACGTAACAATCTAATGATTGTCGCGTCTATAATTAAGGCTTGATTAATTAAGCTAAAGCACCCATTGGATCCCATGGTGCAAGAACTTTTGGATCTTTTGATTCAGTTTCAAAAGTATTCTTCAAGTCATCTGACAAGTATTTCTTGTTGATAACTAGTTGATAAACATATTCATCGAACCATGAGTCGCTCATAACAAAGTATCCTTTGCTACCAACTTTTTCACCCCATGAATTTTCGACCTTCCATTTGAGTGGATTGCCATTTTCATCAAGGTCGACACCTGTAATAACCATAGCATGTGTCATCATACTTTCAATGTAGTCAAGACGTTGTGCCTTAGTCATCTTGAGATCAGTGTCAAGTAATCCTTCAAGGTCGTAGATGTTTGTGTCCATAATACCGATCTTACGGTCAGAGCTTTGGCCAACATCGCTACCGAACCAAACAGTTTCGCCTGCTTTTAATTGTTTGATTTCCAATTTCTTGAAATCATCAATCTTAAGGTTCAAGTGACGTACTTGACGACCACCGACAACGTTACCTAACATTTCAACTGTGTAAACGTGATTGTATGGCTTATCGGCAGTTGGAGCATTGATAGTTGAGATATAGCTGTCAAAATCCCAGCCAACATATTTCTTGAAAAATTCTTGTGGTGTGATTCCAGTTTCACGATGGAAGTTCTTGTCATCGTCACGGTAAGCCCAGTCAAATTTTTCTGGAGGAACGCCAACAGTGTAAACTAAAATCTTGTAGATTTCACTGAGCAATTCGTCTTTTTTACGTTCGATATCTTCTTCAGATTTGTTGTCATTTACTAAGTCACGCAAGATGATAGCATCTTTACGTAATTTCTTGTTGAGAACATTATTTAATTCAGAAGAATTTGTACGACTGAAAGTGTCTGGCATAACGGCCTTTGGAACGACACCATATTTTTGAACTAGGGCCATGACCATATCCCATTGACCACCATCTTGTTGAGGAGTCGTCATGAGAAAGTCGACTTTACGGTCACCAACTGGTAAAGCGGCTGTGTTGATAACATTTTCGAAGAAGTAGTTAGATTTTTCCAATTTATCCCAGAAAAGCATATATCCTTGAGATAATTCAAAGCCTTTGATTTTAAAATTGTCTTGAAGTGGGTGTCTCATCGTATTTAAAGCGGCGAAAACCCAGCAAAGTCCAGATTGCTTTTGGTCTGAAACCTTACCAGTGTCGATTTCAATAGAAAAAGTTGGATCCATTGCTACTTTTGAAGCAAGCGTTTCACTGGATTTGAATAATCCATTATTAGCAACGGCATTCTTAATGGCACTTGAGCCCGGGGTTTTGTCGAATGCAGTTTGAAATTTTTCTAATTCTGATGATGTAATTTCTTTAGTCATGCAATATTCTCCTCTATTTGATATTATCTGATATTATCGATTACTTTTGGTCCATCCTCATAACCGACGATAATAGTATTAACTATATCAAGAAATAGTCCGTGTGCAACTATTCCAACTTGGTGATCGAGCCAATCAGCTAATAGGTGAGGGTGATTGATCGTTCCCATTTTAAGATCGATTACGTAATTTTTATTGTGAGTCAAAACACGTTTGCCATTTTCATCTAAACGAAATTCTGGCTTCAAATTTTCTTTTTTAAGGTCTTCGAAAGTCTTTTCACAACCGAAAGGAATAACTTCTAGTGGTAATGGGAAACTTCCTAGTTGGTCAGCCATTTTTGATTGATCAACAATCCAAATATTTTTAGTTGAGTTAGTTGCAACCATTTTTTCGAGCAAGTGGGCAGCACCACCACCCTTGATGCCTTGGTAGTTCTTGTCAATTTGGTCAGCACCATCGATAGTGACATCAATGTGATCAACTTCGTTGAGGTCTTTAGTTGGAATGCCTAAAGATTTGGCTTGCTTTTCAGAACGTGATGAAGTCGTTACAGCGACGATGTTTTTAATATCGCCAGCTTGGTATCGGCGACCAAGTTCTTCAATCATATAATAAACCGTTGAACCAGTTCCTAAACCAACGACCGAGTCGCTTTTAAAATAATCGACAGACTTAACGCCGACAGCTTTTTTTAATTCATTTTGATTCAATTAATTTTCCCCCTTCAAGAGCTTTTGGTAATTTTCGGTTAACAAAAATCTGATTTCAGGCTTTTGTTTGAAAGCAGCCTTTGCGTATTCGCAAACGGGAATGATTTTTAGACTCTTTAAGTCCGCAAAATCTAGTACAGCGTTCAATAATTTTCCAGCCAAACCTTGTCCACGATAATTTTCATTAACGAAAGTATGGTCAAGTGAAATCACGCCATCTTTAACAGTAGAATAAGTCAATTCGCCAATCATTTCGCCGTTATCTTCAAAGAAAAAGCGACCGTCCTCATGTTTCATTTCCATAAAACTACCTCCTGCATATTTAATTAATTTTATATTACTCTATTATAAGAAGAAAGTCAGTCGATTGAATAGTTTTATAAAGGCTAAAATGCTATTATTTTAGATATCTAATGCTAAAGGAGTTTTCAATTTGACAAAAAAACGTGGATTTGAAATTGTAAAGAAATATGAAGGTGAAGGCCTTAATTTACCAGTCCGCCAAACTAAAAATGCTGCTGGATATGATATTGAAAGTGCACAAGATTTCGTTGTTCCATCAATTTGGAAATTTGGTGTGCTTAATGTTTTGAAATTTGTGCTCAATAAAGGGAAAATAGATGATAGTAAAATTGCTGAAGTACAGAAATCTATCAAACCAGTATTAGTACCTACTGGTATCAAAGCCTTTATGCAAGACGATGAAGTTTTAATTATTGCTAGTCGTTCGAGCAATCCTTTGAAACGCGGTTTGTCGATTCCCAATGGTATTGGCGTTGTTGATGCAGATTACTATAATAATGATAGTAATGAGGGAGAATTATTTGTTCAATTAATTAACTTTTTCCCAATTGACTATAAAATAAAGAAGGGCGAACGTTTAGCTCAAGGAATCTTCATTAAATATTTAACGACTGATGACGATGAAGGCGGATTAACGAAACGTCATGGAGGATTTGGTTCTTCAGGAATATAATAAGAAAGGAACTATTTTATTGGCTAAAGCTAAAACAAAATTTGTATGTCAAAACTGTGGATATATTTCACCACGATACTTGGGACGCTGTCCTAATTGTGGCGTCTGGAATCAAATGGTCGAAGAAGTTGACCAGCCAGCTTCAACTAAAGCTAAAGCTACTCCCAGTCGTCGAGTTAGCGATTTGGAATCTAAACCAATTAGTATCAATAATGTCTCTTTTGAGAAAGAACCTCGTGTTAAAACTGAATTAGGCGAGTTGAATCGTGTCCTCGGTGGCGGCATCGTACCGGGTTCGTTGATTTTGATTGGTGGAGATCCTGGTATTGGTAAGTCAACTCTTTTGACCCAAGTTTCAGGTCAACTTCAAAAGCTAGGCGGAAAAGTTTTATATGTGTCTGGTGAAGAGAGTGCGTCACAAATCAAGATGCGTGCTGACCGTTTGGGCATCACCGGCGACAATCTCTATGTTTATCCACAAACTGATATGAGTTACATTCGTCAAACTATTAGCGAAATGCATCCCGACTATTTGATAATCGATTCGGTTCAAACAATGGATGAGCCAGAAATAACTTCAGCAGTCGGCAGTATTTCGCAAATTCGTGAAGTAACTGCTGAATTGATGAATATTGCTAAACAACAAAATATCACGGTCTTTGTTGTTGGTCATGTTACTAAAGGTGGAGCAATTGCTGGACCTAAGATTTTGGAACACATGGTGGATACAGTTTTATACTTTGAAGGCGATACTCATCACAGTTACCGTATCTTACGCTCAGTTAAAAATCGCTTTGGTTCGACAAATGAGATTGGTATCTTTGAAATGCAGACGAAAGGTTTAGTGGAAGTTGCCAATCCTTCAGAGATTTTCTTAGAGGAACGTTTGGCTAATGCTAATGGTTCTGCAGTTGTTGTTTCAATGGAAGGAACCAGACCAATCCTTGTTGAGATTCAATCATTGATTACACCAACGATTTTTGGTAATGCCAAGAGAACATCAACAGGTATAGATCATAATCGTGTTTCGGTTATTATGGCGGTTTTAGAAAAACGTGGTAATTTAATGCTGCAAAATCAGGATGCTTATCTTAAGTCGACTGGTGGCGTTAAATTAGACGAGCCAGCGATTGATTTAGCCTTGGCCATGTCAATTGCTTCTAGTTACAAAAATACTGGTATTCCAGGAACAGATTGCTTTGTCGGTGAAGTTGGTTTGACAGGTGAGATTAGACGAGTTAACCGAATCGATCAACGAGTCAATGAGGCTGAAAAATTGGGCTTCAAGCGTATTTTCGTTCCAAAGAACAACATTGGCGATTGGTCAAAAGATAATAAGATTCAAATCATTGGTGTCAGTACCGTGACAGATGCAATGAATAAAATTTTTTAAAATAGGAGGTTTTCATGCGAAAAATTGTAATAAATATAATTTTTGCCCTACTAGGTATCGCGGTTGGAATCACTGTCTTACCGATTTTGTGGGAAGTTACCGGTTTAGCAGGAGTTCTCTTTATCAATAACGGCTATTTTGACGGACTTATTGGATGTATCATATTTTATTTCTTGTCGTTCTTGTTTGTTAAACCAATTTTAAATATCAACTTAGAAATCGAAAAATATCTTAATTCGAGATCACCGGGATGGATTATCTATGGTGCCGGATTCTTAATTGGCGGTTTGGTTTTAGCCAATATCATTTCCATTCCTTTTTATATGATGCACAATATGTTTTCCAACGTTATCCCAGTTATCTTGATGATTGTTTTTGATTGGATTGGTTTTCGAATGGGAACAAGTCGTCGAAATGATTGGAGCAACTTCTCAATTACGAAACGTAATACCAAAGCTGATAATAAAGAAAATTTAAAAGCAGAAGGCGAAGTTACACGTCGTTCAGCTAAAAAGGATTACTATCCTTATAAGATTCTTGATACTTCAGTGGTAATCGATGGTAGAATCCATCAATTGGCACACACTGGTTTTTTGGAAGGAAAATTGATGATTCCTGATTTTGTGGTTCATGAGTTACAATTGATTTCTGATTCCAGCGATAATCAAAAACGCGAACGTGGTCGTCGTGGTCTAGATATTCTCAACGAGATGAAGATGGATAAAGGTATAAATTATGAAACAACCACGCGTGATTATGATAATATTCCAGAAGTGGATATGAAATTACTTAAATTAGCTAAAGAAATCGGTGGTGCTGTCATCACAAATGATTATAATTTAAGTAAGGTAAGTGAATTTCAAAATGTTCAAGTGCTCAATATTAACGAACTAGCCAAAGTTTTGAAACCTATGGTTTTGCCAGGAGAAACAATGACTGTTAAAGTTATAAAAGAGGGTACTGAAAGAGAGCAAGGTGTCGCATACCTAGAAGACGGAACGATGGTCGTTGTTGAAGAAGGTAAATACTTCATCAATAAAGAAGTCGATGTCGTCGTAACTAGTGCATTGCAAACTGATGCTGGTAAAATGATATTTGCAAAGCCTAAGCATTCAATGCATGGTATCCAGGAAAAGAGCAATTCCAAAGAGAATAATAATAATAACCATAATAATGGTGGCAATAACCGAAAGAACAACAGTAACAATAACAACAACGGCAATAACCACAACAATAATGGCAATCATAATTCAAATCGGAAAAACTCGAGAAATAAAAGGGGAGAACACAGAAATGGCAAAAAAGTCAGATAATAAAATTCGTGTAAGATATGCACCAAGTCCAACAGGTCACTTACACATCGGGAATGCGAGAACAGCTATCTTTAACTATCTATTTGCACGTAGTCACAAAGGTACATTCATAATTCGTATCGAAGATACAGATACAAAGAGAAACGTTAAAGGTGGAACAAAGAGTCAACTAGATAACCTCAAATGGCTCGGTGTTGATTGGGATGAAGGTCCAGATGTCGGAGGAGACTATGGTCCTTATCGTCAATCAGAAAGAAAAGAAATTTATCAAAAATATATCGATGAATTGCTTGAAAAGGGCTTGGCTTACAAATCATATCTGACTGAAGAACAACTAACAAAAATGCGTGAAGACCAAGAAGCTCATGGTCAAATGCCACATTACGAATACGAATTTGAAGGTATGAGTGATGAAGAAAAGGCAGCTAAAATCAAAGAAGCAGAAGACAAAGGCCTACAACCTGTTGTTCGTTTCCACGTACCAGTTGGTAAGAACTACGAATGGGACGATATCGTAAAGGGTAAAGTTTCAATCGGTTCTGACACTATCGGTGGCGATTGGGTCATTCAAAAACGTGATGGTATGCCAACATACAATTTTGCGGTTGTTATTGATGACCATTTGATGGAAATCAGTCATGTTCTTCGTGGTGACGATCACGTTGCCAATACTCCAAAGCAATTGATGATTTATGATGCATTGGGCTGGGAAGCTCCTAAGTTTGGTCACATGACTTTGATTATCAATACTGAAACTGGTAAAAAGTTGAGTAAGCGTGACGAATCAATTCTTCAATTCATTGAACAATATCGTGAATTGGGTTACTTGCCAGAAGCTATGTTTAACTTCATTACGCTTCTTGGTTGGTCACCAGTTGGAGAAGACGAACTATTTACTCGCAAACAATTTATCAAGATTTTTGATGAACATCGTTTGAGCAAGTCTCCTGCTAAGTTCGATCAAAAGAAACTTGAATGGGTCAATAATCAATACGTTAAACATGCTGATGTCAGTGAAATTACTGACTTAGTAATTGCTAACTTGATTGAAGCAAAACGTATGGATGAAAATCCATCAACTGACGAAATTCAATGGGCAAGACATTTAACAGAACTCTACATGCCACAAATGTCATATACGCAACAAATCGTTGACTTGGCAGATGTCTTCTTTAACCAACCAGAACACCTAACAGATGATGAACAAAAAGAATTAGCTGATGATGATGCTAAGACTGCTATTGAAGACTTGAAGGGCAAGTTAGAAAAATTGCCACGCTTCACAGCTTCACAAATCATGGCTGCTATTCAATCAGTTAGAGCTGACACAGGCGTTAAGGGTAGAAAACTCTATATGCCAGCTAGAATTGCTGCTACTAGAACAATGCATGGTCCAGCAATTGCTGAAACTATTGAATTATTTGGTAGAGATCAAGCTTTATCAAATATCAATAAGACACTTGATGAAATGAAATAGTATTTGCGTCAAAATAAAAAGAAAACGAAAAAGAGGTTGAAGGAAAACTTAGTTTTGCCTCCAATCTCTTTTTTATATAGGTGAAGATTATGTTGAAAATTTTCAATACATTGACACGTGAAAAAGAAGAATTTAAACCATTAACACCTAATGAAGTAAAAATGTATGTCTGTGGACCCACAGTGTATAACTATATTCACATTGGAAATGCTCGTTCAATCGTAGCTTTTGACACGGTACGACGTTATTTAGAATTTTTAGGTTATAAGGTTAAATTTGTTTCTAACTTCACTGATGTCGATGACAAAATGATAAAAGAAGCTAATCGCGAAAAGATTACCGTTCCAGAAGTAGCTGATCGTTTTATCAAAGCATTCTATGAAGATATTGCAGCCATCAATGTTCAAAAAGCAACGATTAATCCTAGAGCCACTGATAATATTCAAGAAATTATTGATTTTGTAAAGGTATTGATAGAAAAAGGCTATGCCTATGAATCTGACGGAGATGTCTTTTATCGAGCTCGTAAGTTCAAACATTATGGTGAATTATCTGATCAAAATATCGACCAATTAGTCGAAGGTGCTAGTGAACATATCGGCGAAGCCGAGTTTGATAAGAAACAAGATCCGATTGACTTCGTGCTTTGGAAAAAAGCTAAACCAGGTGAAATCAAATGGGATTCTCCTTGGGGAGCAGGTCGACCAGGTTGGCACATTGAATGTTCAGTGATGTCAACTAAATACTTAGGCGATACCTTTGACATTCACGGTGGCGGTCAAGATTTGGAATTCCCTCACCACGAAAATGAAATTGCTCAAAGTGAAGCTAAAACTGGTCAAAAGTTTGTCAATTACTGGATGCACAATGGCTTCGTGACGGTTGAAAATAACGAAAAAATGAGTAAATCTTTAGGCAATTTCGTCACAGTTCATGATTTAGTCAAGCAGACTAATCCTCAAGTTTTGAGATTCTTCTTGTCATCCACTCATTACCGTCGACCATTAGAATATTCACAAGCTAATTTACAAAAAGCAGCTGACAACTTAGATAAAATCAAAACGGCATATAACAATCTGAAGTTTAGATTGTCTGACGCGACTGATGGCGACGATACAACAGTTGCAACTCAAGTTGAAAAAATTATTGAGGACTTCAAAACAGCCATGAATGATGACTTTAACGTCCAAAATGGTTTGACTGAAATCTTTAATCTGGTCAGTTTCGCAAATAATTACAGTTCGAAGACACAAGTTGCTAAAAATGCTGTAAATGTTATCCTAAAAGCTATGGTCGATTTGACAAGTATCTTAGGAATCAAGTTAGATAGTCAACAAGATTTGTCTGCTGAGATTCAAAAGATGGTCGATGAACGTGATGAAGCACGTGCAAATAAAGATTTTGCCACTAGCGATAAATTACGTGATCAATTAAAAGATATGGGTGTAATCCTCGAAGATACACCTCAGGGAACACGGTGGCATATTAATGACTGATGTTAAGAAATTTAATGGAGTGACCTTAGCGTATTTGGGAGATGCGGTTTACGAAGTTTTTGTTCGTGAGCACTTACTTTCTAAAAATATTACTAAGGTAAATGAATTACAGCACCAAGCGAAACATTATGTTTCAGCTAAAGCACAAGCATCTTTAATAACTTTAATGATAGATAAGGGCGTTTTGTCAGAGCATGAAGTCAGAATTTACAAAAATGGACGCAATGCTAAGAAACAAACAAAAGCCAAGAATACGAGTGTCGTCACATATCATATGTCCACTGGTTTTGAAGCAGTCTTTGGTTATTTAGATATTACTGGAGATAAGAAACGTGTTAAAGAATTAGCACAATGGTGCATAAATGAAGTAGAGATAGGTGAAACAGATGGCAGGAAATTCGAATAATAATACAGAAGAAAAAGAGTTAGTTTACGGAGTTCATTCAGTGATCGAACTATTGAAGTCCGCAACCGCTGATCAAAGAGTCAACAAAGTTTTGGTTCAAAAAGGTTTATCCAGCGAGCATATTGCTGAAGCAGTCAAATTGGCCAAACGTGACCGCTTGATTGTTCAAGAAGTTCCAAAGAATAAACTTGATGACATCAGTGACAATGGTAATCACCAAGGGATGGCAGCTTATATCGCACCCTATCAGTACGCTGAAATGGACGATATCTTCAAGAGTGCCGAAAAAAAAGGAACTGATCCCTTTATTTTGATTCTTGATAAAATTGAAGACCCCCATAACTTGGGCTCAATCATGAGAACAGCTGATGCTGTTGGTGTTGACGGTATTATCGTACCTAAGCATCGTTCGACTGGTCTAACTTCAACCGTTGCCAAGACTTCAACTGGTGCAATCGAACACGTGCCAGTAGTTCGAGTAACTAACTTAGTTAATACGATTAAAGACTTGAAGAAGCGTAATGTTTGGGTCTTTGGAACAGCTATGGAAGGCGACAACTACCGTAACTGGAATGCTAAAGGTGCAATTGCCTTAATTATCGGTAATGAAGGTAAAGGCATTTCACCATTAGTTTTGAAGCAAGCTGACCAAACTTTGAATATCCCAATGGTAGGACACGTGCAAAGTTTGAATGCCAGTGTTGCAACTGGTATTTTGTTATACCAAGCATTTGCATCGCGTAACGCTTAATTTTCGAATGAAATATGATTGAATTGATTATATTTCATTCGATTTTTTTGTAAACAGGTGTTCTCTTATAATCGGTAAAATGACATGCTATTTTATAGTTATATAAAATAAAACGCTGTAAATATACTTAATGTCTACTGATATGGAAAAACTCTGGATTGATTGCGTTAAAGAGACTGACGACTCAATTGCTCTAGGTAATTTAGTGAGAAGATATCAACCAATGATTAATAATATGAAGTTGCAATATTTTATTACCGGTTACGATATTAATGATTGGTATCAAGATGCTATGTTGATTTGCTATCAAACTTGCAAGATTTTTGATGGCAATGGTGGTTCTAAATTTGGTAGTTTTTTTAAATTGAAGTTGAGAAATCATGTAATCGATAAAATTAGACATGAGAATGCTTATAAGAGAAGAGCAAATATTCATACTAAGCCGCTTAGTTTTGTCGATTTAGATGATGATCAAGATTTGACAGCAATTGAAAATTGTAATTGGCTAGAAGTTAAGGACCAAATTCAAGACATTATTAAAGATTTGAGTAAAATGGAACTTTTATCATTTCAGTATATCCTTGGGAAAATTTCTAAAGAAGAGGCTTGTCAATTAGCTAAGTGTGATCTTAGACAGATTGAACGGGCGATTAAAAGATGCGAAGTCAAAATTAGAAAAAGAAAATTGCAAGCACGATTGTCATGAGATTGCAATGGACAAAAGTTTGCGAAGAGTTTACAATTAATAGGATTAAGATATAAGTTGGATTTTGGAGAATAAAATGGGATTAAGAAAAGTCGCCCTTGCTTGTACTGTTTGTGGATCACGTAACTATACGATTACAGAAAACCCAAATAGAACAGAACGTCTAGAAGTTAAAAAGTTCTGTAAGCACTGTGGCAAACATACATTACATAAAGAAACAAGATAATCTGGAGGAACAAATGAAACTATTTAAATTTTTTGGTAGTGTCAACAAAGAAATGAAATTAGTTGTTTGGCCTACATTTAAAGAGAACCGTCGCGATACATGGACAGTTATCGCTACATCATTAATGTATGCAATCTTCTTTGCCTTAGTCGATTGGGGCTTAATTACATTATTGCAACACTTTGTAATGGGTAAATAGATTGTAAGTACTTAAAAAATTTGCTATGATGAAACTAACGAGGAAACTTCGACTGTGGTTCGGAGTTTTTTTATTTTGATTTTTTTGGAGGAAAATATGGCTGAAGCTGGCGCAAAACAATGGTATGTTTTACATACTTATTCAGGATATGAAAATAAAGTTAAGGAAAATCTGAAATCACGTGCTCAATCAATGGGTATGGAAGATTACATTTTCCGTGCAGTTGTTCCTGAAGAAGAAGAAACAAAAATGAAAAACGGTAAAGAAAAGAAAGAAATGGAAAAAACTTTCCCTGGCTACGTTTTAGTAGAAATGGTTATGTCTGATGAATCATGGTTTATCGTTCGTAATACACCAGGCGTTACCGGATTTGTCGGCAGTCATGGTTCTGGTAGTAAGCCAGCACCATTGTTACCTGAAGAAATTGATAACATCTTGAGTCAATTTGGAATGGATTCACAAAAACCATCTGACTTCGAAATTGGCGAAACAGTTAAAATTACTGATGGTGCTTTTTCCGATACAACAGGTAAGATTACTGAAATTGACGATGAACATAGAAAACTTAAAGTTGATGTTGACATGTTTGGACGCATGACAAGTGCTGAAGTTGATTTTGAATCTGTTGAAAAGCAAAAATAATTATTGCTAAGAAGAGTAGGCCGTGCTACTATATAACGGTATGTTTTTGACACATACATGTGGGAGAGAAAATATTAATTCTCATCATGACCACATCACGGAACAAGGAGGTATGCACCGTGGCTAAAAAAGTTGCTAACGTAGTAAAATTACAAATCCCTGCTGGACAGGCTACTCCAGCTCCCCCAGTTGGTCCTGCTTTAGGACAAGCTGGTATTAACATTGTTGCCTTTACAAAGGATTTCAATGCGCGTACACAAGATCAAAAGGGTATGATTATCCCTGTTGTTATCTCAGTATATGAAGACCGTTCATTCGATTTCGTTACTAAGACACCACCAGCTGCTGTTCTATTGAAGAAAGCTGCTGGCGTTGAAAAGGGCTCTGGCGAACCTAATACAAACAAGGTTGCCACAGTTTCTGAAGACCAAGTTCGCGAAATTGCTGAAACCAAGATGAAAGACCTAAACGCTGCTAGTGTTGAAGCTGCAATGCGTATGGTTGCTGGTACTGCAAGAAGTATGGGCTTTGAAGTAAAGTAAAAGACTAGATCAAGCAGTTTACAGGGATGTGAAAACATTCTTAACAAGTGGGAGGAGAAAATATAATTCTCCGTAAAGACCACAAAGCAAGGAGGAACTTAGCATGGCTAAGCATGGAAAAAAATATACAGAAGCACTAAAACAAGTAGATAAAAACAAACGCTACACCGCTGAAGAAGCCGTTGAGTTATTGAAGAAGGTTGACTATGCCAAATTTGACGCAACTGTTGAAGTTGCCGTTAACTTGGATGTTGATCCTAAACAAGCTGACCAACAAATTCGTGGTGCTATCGTACTACCAAATGGTACAGGTAAAACACAAAAGGTTATTGTCTTTGCTGAAGGACAACAAGCTAAGGATGCAGAAGCAGCCGGCGCTGATGTTGTAGGTTCAGATGATCTTGTTGACAAGATCCAAGACGGTTGGCTAGACTTTGACGTTGCTGTTGCAACACCACCAATGATGGCTAAAGTTGGACGTTTAGGTCGTATTCTTGGACCTAAAGGTTTGATGCCTAACCCTAAGACAGGTACTGTTACTATGGACGTTACAAAGGCTGTTAATGATATTAAAGCCGGACAAGTTACATACCGTGTCGACTCAAATGGTCTTATCCACGCACCTATTGGTAAGATTTCATTCGATACAAAGAAAATTACAGAAAACTTTGATGCATTCTACGGTGCTATCGTAAAAGCTCGTCCTGCATCACTTAAAGGTAATTATGTAACAAGTGTTAATATGACATCCACATTCGGACCTGGTCTAAAAATTAACGCTTAATGTTGACTAATAACCAAAATAATGATAAATTATTATAGTTGATTTCTACCGAAGACTCAGGTGATGAAAGTCTTAATATCCTGCCGAGGCCAGAAGATTATTTCACTTAATCTCTGTGTCCTGAGGGCACAGAGATTTTATTATTTTTAAGCCGTTGTAGATAATTAACTAAAAAATTGTGGAGGTGAAACGTAATAATGAAGCAAGATGTACTAGCACAAAAACAAGCACAAGTTGATGCAGTTGCTAAACAATTAACAGGCGCAAAGTCAGTTATCGTTGTTGACTACTTAGGTCTAACTGTTGAACAAGCAACAGAAATGCGTGCTGAATTACGTGAACAAAATGCTACAATGCAAGTTATCAAGAATACAATCTTGAGACGTGCAGCTGAAAAAGCTGGTGTTGAAGGTCTAGAGAAATTCTTCGTTGGACCAACAGCTATTGCTTATTCAGAAGAAGATCCTGTTGGACCTGCTAAAGTAGCTGCTAAGTTTGCCAAAGATGTTGAATCCGTTGAAATCAAGGGTGGAATCATCGAAGGTAAAGCAGCTTCACTTGATGAAATTCAAGAACTTGCAACATTACCAGACAGAGATGGCATGCTATCAATGTTGGTATCTGTATTACAAGCTCCTGTTCGCGACTTTGCTATGGTTGTTAAGGCCGTTGCAGATAAAGAAGACGATGGACAAGAAGCTACTAACTAATTAAAAAAACTCATAATATTTGGAGGACATTAAAATGGCTTTAGATACACAAAAGATTATCGATGATTTAAAAGATGCTTCAATTCTAGAACTTAACGACCTTGTTAAGGCTATTGAAGAAGAATTTGACGTTAAGGCTGCTGCTCCAGTTGCTGCTGCCGGTGCTGCTGGTGGAGACGCTGCTGCAGAAAAAGATTCATTCGACGTTGAACTTACAGAAGCAGGACAAGAAAAGGTTAAGGTTATCAAGGAAGTTCGTGGTATCACAGGACTTGGCTTGAAGGACTCAAAGGACCTTGTTGATGGCGCTCCTAAGGTTATCAAGGAAGGCGTTGCTAAGGCTGACGCTGACGACATGAAGGCTAAACTTGAAGCTGTTGGTGCAACAGTTACATTGAAGTAATACACTTTATGTTAAAATTAATCCTCGTAAGAGGATTTTTTTTTACCCTCAAATAGTAGTGAGGAAGGAAAAATTATGGCAAATCAATATTTTGAAAATACACCTGGTTTAGAGCATGAAGTAAAGAATTTTAATTTTACCTTACGAAAGCACAACTTGGATTTTATGTCAGATAGTGGCGTTTTCTCAAGACAGACCATTGACTATGGCTCTCGTGTTTTGATTGAGGCGATTGATTTCCAAAATATTCCTAATGGCAATATTTTGGATGTTGGTTGTGGCTATGGTCCAATTGGTTTAGCACTTGCTAAAGAACAGGATAAGAGAACAGTAACAATGGTCGATGTTAATTTGCGGGCCTTAGATTTAGCTAAGCAAAATGCTTCTAACAATCAGATTAAAAATGTAGAAATTTTTGAATCTGACGTTTATAAAGAAGTTAAAGATAAGTATGCTTTGATAGTTTCTAATCCTCCTGTAAGAGCAGGCAAGAGCGTTGTTACAGCAATTCTTGCCGAATCTAAGGATTATTTGGAACCAAATGGTGAATTATGGATAGTTCTACAAAAGAAGCAAGGTGCACCCTCGGCTAAAAAATTAATGGATAAAACTTTTGGCAATGTGGAAATTGTCACTCGTGAAAAAGGATATTATATTCTCAAAAGTAAAATGATTTAAAAAATCTAGCAATATGGTATATTCATATTGGAGGCGTTTACTTATGAAGAAAAAAATATTAATCGGTATTTTATTATCTTGTGTTTCAACGGGAACTTATTTTGCAGTGCGCGCAGTGAAGCACTCTATGAAAGAAAATGCTGCTAAAAAAGATCGAGAAAAATTGGAATCCTTTGTTGAAAAATATCTTCACGGTAACGATAAATTGATGGATTTTGTCAGGACTCTTTCAGATGATCAAGTTAAAGAATTGATTAGTATTTTAGAGTCGCTCCAAAAGCAAAAAGATCAATTGAAGATTAAAGCTCCAATTTTACCAAAATATTTGGAGAAGAAAGTAACTAACTTAATTAACTAATATGATATTTTCAGAAGAACAGATAAATGGATATATGGAACAAGCTTTAACACAAGCTAAAGAAGCTGAAACTAGAGGAGAAGTTCCAATCGGCTGCATTATCGTCGATAACTTAACTGGCGAAGTGATTGCTAAGGGTTCGAATGAACGAGAAGAAACTCAAGATGCTATCAAGCATGCAGAGATTATTGCGATAGAAGCAGCTTGTAAAAAAATTGGCAGCTGGCGTCTAGAGCACACTAGTTTATTCGTGACCTTAGAACCATGTCCGATGTGTGCCGGGGCAATTATTAATAGTCGTGTGGAAGAAGTTATTTTTGGAGCTAGCGACCCTAAAGCTGGGTCAGTAGGATCAATCAATAACTTATTGACTGAAACGCGCTACAATCACCAACCAGAAGTATTGAGCAATATTAAGGCTGATGAATCAGCTCAGCTTTTAAGAAATTTTTTCCGAAAAATTCGCTCTAAGAAGTAGAAAAGTTTAGTGATTTATAGTATGATAGTTATTGCCGCAAGGCCTTAGGGCAATGATGCTCTTACAAATCGTGTCAGATCCGGAAGGAAGCAGCACTAAGTAAGGTGTGTCATGTGCCTTTTGTTATGCATATAAGCCTCCTAATCTGTTAAAGATTAGGAGTTTTTTTGTGGTAAAATTTACATATCAGATTTTTTAAGGAGAAAAAATGGCATATCAAGCACTATATCGAGTTTGGCGTCCCCAAACTTTTTCTGATGTAATCGGTCAAGATGTTATCACTCAGACCCTGCGTAATGCAGTCGCTAGTCAAATGACCAGCCATGCTTATTTGTTCAGTGGTCCCAGAGGAACAGGTAAGACATCTTGTGCTAAAATTTTAGCCAAAGCGGTCAACTGCCTTAATCCCCAAGATGGCGAACCTTGCAATAAATGCGAGATTTGTTTGGCAGCAAACGAGAACCGTTTGAACGATGTGATTGAAATTGATGCTGCTTCAAATAATGGTGTTGAAGAAATTCGTGATATCCGCGATAAAGTTAAGTACGCACCAACTGAAGCTAAGTTCAAAGTATATATCATCGATGAAGTTCACATGCTTTCCCAAGGTGCTTTTAATGCCTTATTGAAGACACTAGAAGAACCACCTGAAAATGTCATGTTTATTTTAGCCACAACGGAACCACAAAAGATTCCGGCCACGATTATTTCTAGAACTCAAAGTTTTAATTTTCGAAGAATTTCCCGCCAAGATATTTTGAAGCGGATGGAATTCATTTTAAATGATAAAAATATTGAATATGACGATGAAGCATTGAATATCATTGCTGCCTCAGCAGAAGGTGGAATGCGTGATGCTTTAAGTATTTTGGATCAAGCGTTATCCTATGGCGATGATTCGTTGACTTTAAAGAATGCCCAAGAAGTAACCGGTGCATTAAGCAATGAACAGATTGTTTCTTATATGACAGCGATCGCTGATAATAAACCGGCACAGGCTCTGACTAGTTTGTATCAAATCTTAGCTAGCGGTCGTTCAGCTTTGAGATTTACTGAAATGATTATCCGAGTTTGTCGTAATTTAATCTTGTATAATTCTAATTCAGATTTATCTAAGCAAATGGATAGCTCGGTCATGACTCAAGAATTGCTCGACATCGCTAACAAGTTCGACAATGCACGCTTGTTTTATATTGTCGACCAAGTCAGCGCTACGCAAAAGAATTTAAAGAATTCTAACCAAACTGATATTTATATGGAAATCTTAACCGTCAAAATTAGCGAACCTCAAGTGGAGCAAGTAGCGTCGCAACAAAATCCTACGGAAGTTCCAGTGAGTGACAACGATAATGGCAATCTTGAACTAGATAAATTGCGCGATGAAGTGTCACACTTGCAAAATGAAGTTAAGACTTTATCAAACGGTACGACCAAGCCTGCTGCTACACAGCCAACTAAAAAGGCTCACCATCGAAATAATAATAACCGTCTCAATAAGACTGCTATTTATAAAGTTTTGAGCAATGCTACTAAAAATGATTTGGTAGCAGCTCGAGATATTTGGCCCGATTTAATGAGTATGCTTTCAATAACACAACGTGCTATGATGAAAGTCGCAGAGCCAGTTGCAGCTTCTTCTGATGGAATCGTGGTAGCTTTTGACTATGCAATGTGGTTTGAGCAAGTTCAAGACGATACTGGTTTCTTACAAGAATTGAGCGACAACACTAGCAAGTTGATGAAAAAAGATTGCCAAATCGTTCTAGTACCAAAGGTCGATTGGCCTAAAATTAGAAAAGAATATATCGACAATAATATTGATTTAAGCAATAAAGACAATGTAAAATCTAAGAAAGAAACTAAAAAAACTGATCCCACCGTTGATGAAGCATTAAAATTATTTGGTGACGATATAGTTGATGTTAAAGATGACTAGGAGGAATTTTTTATGAGTAAAGGAATGCCAAATATGGGTGGAATGGGTGGCAATATGGCCAACATTATGCGCCAAGCTCAAAAGATGCAAAAAGAAGTTCAATCAACTACTGAAGAACTCAACAAAACTGAATACACTGGTAAATCAGTTGACGATTTTGTGGTTGTGAAAGTTACTGGCGATAAAAAAATCGCTGATATGACAATCAGCGACAAGATTATTGATCCAGATGATCCTGATACTTTGCAAGATATGTTGATTGATGCTTTGAACAATGCTTTTGATGCTGTTGATAAAGATAAGCAAGAAAAATTAGGTAAATACACAAACGGGTTGATGTAATGAAATATCCAGAACCAATATCTAAATTAATTGATAGTTATATGATGTTACCAGGAATTGGTCGTAAAACCGCAACAAGGATGGCTTTTTTCACACTTGGTATGGATAAAGATCAGGTTAAGGAATTTGCTGATAATTTAATTTCCGCAAAAACTGACCTGAAATCTTGTAAAATCTGCGGCAATATTACTACAGAAGAGATTTGTCCTATTTGTAGCGATAAAAATCGCGACCAATCAACAATTTTAGTGGTTGAACAAGCCAAAGATATTATGTCACTAGACGATATGAACGGATATAACGGATTGTATCACGTGCTAGGAGGGGTTCTCTCACCAGTTGATGGGATTGGACCTGAAGACTTAAATATTAAGCTCTTACTAAATCGCTTGAAGGAGAACTCGCAGGTTAAAGAGTTGATCATCGCTACTAATGCCACTCCCGAGGGTGAAGCTACTGCCCAATACATAGCCAAATTAGTTAAGCCAGCAGGAATAAAAGTAACTAGATTAGCACATGGTTTAGCTGTCGGATCTGATATCGAATATGCAGATGAAATGACTCTAAAGAGTGCGGTTCTAGGTCGCAGGGAGATTTAACATGTTTGGTAGAAAAAAAGTAAGCGTCCAAAAAATGGAAGATGACCGTCTGTTAGATAATATTCATATTATCCAAACTAGAATTAGCAATAGAAAACGGATGATCAATAATTCAGTAGACGTTGATGAAACAACTCGAATCAAAATGAAATTAGATCAGTTGAAATATCAATACTTGTATTTAGAGGCAAGACGTCGAAAAGCTAAGGCTAAAGCAACTACGAATATTATCTTTGGTGATGAAGATACATTCTTGAAACAGCCTAGTCGCGCTGAAAAGCACTGGTAAAACAGAATTTTAAACTAAAGGACTATGGCGAGATAATTATGGCTGTTCGTCAAATTAAGTTGATGGCAGTTTACATAAGCAGTTAGATCATAATTGGTCTAGCTGTTTTTTATTTGGCTGACGAGCTTGCTCGGAGCCAAAAAATTTGAAGATTGATACGCTTAA
>NZ_VDFO01000035.1:0-30738 GCF_009600995.1 Companilactobacillus halodurans
TCGAACATCTAAAGGGCATGAATGGTGTCCTTTTTTGGTGTTCTTAAATGGTTATTACTAATAAATGGTATACAAAAATAAAGTTGATGGCAAAATACCTATCAACTTTATTTATCGTACAGCCATATTTTTATCAATTCTCATGTACACTGCCAATGTACTTAAAATTTAATTTCAATATATCCGAGGTCAATCTTTATTACAATTCGTAGTTTACTATCGATATTTAATGATTTTAACTCATTTTTTGTAAGAGACTTTTTCCAAAAGTGAAATAAAAAATAATCGGTTTAATACTAACTGCTTATAAGCCTTGATATTAAAGGATTATAGCGCTTTATTATGAAATATTATTTGTCGAAATTTAGTTCTGTTAAAAGAAAAATTGATTGAATATTAACAAAATATTGGTTCTATGAAAAAAATTATACCGTAAATCGCTCTGTACTAACGGTCTATATATTCGGTAATCTTGCCAATCGGTTGAGGCAGTTAAGCTAACGCTGATTGTTTATATAATATTGTCTCATGATTATGTTTGGTATCTCGATAATAACTGATTAATATAGCCCTTGAAACAGAAAAGGGTGATTGAAATGTTAATAAACAAAAAAGGAATCTATATCGGTGCAACGCTGTTTTCAGCGATGATATTGACCTCATTGTCAGATCAAACCGTTAAAGCAGATGCGACCAGTACTGCAGATACTGGTACGATCCTAACGTCGAATAGTAATGCTGATGATGCGACTTCAAGTACTGATTCAACTTCTACATCTAGTAGTCCAGAAGTATCAACTTCCTCAGGTTCTGAGTCTAGTGGAGCCACTTTGAATACAGGAACGACGCTCTCAACTGGCTCAACAATTACCAGTTCAGACACCACAAGCACAGCTCCGACTACTGGTGCTACAACTACACCTAGTTCCAATAATTCTTCAAGTAGTTCGGATGATGATTCAACAGCTGCCACAGGAACCCCTAGTTCTACCTCCAGTTCTGGCACAACTGTAAGTACTGGAACAACGATTTCTACAGGTGTAACTGGAACTAGTCCAACTGATTCGACAAGTACCGCTGCAACACCAAGTACTTCAACATCAGGCAGTACAACCTCAAATGCTGCAACTTCAAGTACTTCAACAACGGGAATCACAACTTCAAGTACTACAACTTCAGTTACTACAGCATCGGGTACTACAACACCAAGTGCTTCAACCTCAAGTACTACAACTTCAGTTACTACAGCATCGGGTACTACAACACCAAGTGCTTCAACCTCAAGTACGACAACGACAGGAACCGCAGCATCGGGTACCACAACACCAAGTACTTCAACCTCAAGTACTACAGCATCAGGTACTACAGCACCAAGTACTTCAACCTCAGGTACGACAACGACAGGAACCACAGCATCGGGTACTACAGCACCAAGTACTTCAACTTCAAGTACCACAACGACCGGTACCTCAACCTCAGGTACAACAGTCAATACAAATGCTGGAGCAGCAATAACTACCACACCATCTAGTAACGCAACGCCACCTAATATGAGTGGCACTACAACGTCAACAACTCCAAGTCCAGGTACGACCACGCCGACAACGCCGACAATTCCTAGTGATTTGTACACGATACCTAGCGATGTTACTGACGACACCGTTGTTAATTTTACAGATCCTATTTTAGGTAAAATGGTTGATTATGGTTTGAATATTCCAAACACTACGCCATTGACTGTTGGTGCTATCAAGAAATTCACTGGTTCAACATTGAATTTAATGTTGACCAATTTTGAAATGAGAAATCCCACTGAAGTAGGTTTGCCAGCTTCACAAAGTACTACGTCAATGAGCGACCAAGATGATGTTCCAATTGAAAGTTTAAATGGTTTGCAATATTTACAATTTTTACCTTCCAACGTAACGATTTATTTACAAGTTATGCTTGCTTATGACAGTAATGCTGATACTAATTTGACGCCATTATATAATCTAAAGTTTAACCAATTGATCATTGATGGAGATTATAGTAATTCAAATGGCAAAGAAATTGATGTCAGTCAATTTGCAAATATCGATGTTACACCAATTAGTTATATGGAAATGACAGGTATTACGAAGTTATCTTCAGATAGTGGTTTAAATGATCAAGGATTAGCTGAAGCTGCTCCTACTTTGATTAAATTTGCTAATAATGATCAAAGCTATCACCTGATTGAATTAGGTGATTCTGCTATCACTGATTTTACGCCACTAAAAGGCGTTGAAACTGGCAAACCAGTAACTATCGTTGCAGCAAATAACACCTTATCTAATCCAACGCCAGTCTATGCTGTGACCGGTCAACCAATTGAGTTTACCGCTCCCAAAGTTTTAGACATAGATGGTAAAGATATAGCTAATACTTATCACTTCTCTTATTCAGTTCCTCAAGCAAATCTAGTAGATGATAATTTGGATAATTTAGGCAATGATAATTATCGATTGGTCGGTGCTGATCCTAGCGCTAAAACATTGATTTACGGTCATTTAGGTTGGAACTATAGTTCTAATGCAGATGCTTATATTAGAGAAGTCAACAATGGTACAACTTTTGAAACGATTATCACTAATGGTCAACCATTGATTTGGCAAGCACATCCTAATGTTACTTTAAATTATGTCGATACTACGGGTGCTCCCATAACTGTAAATGGAGCTTCTTTGACAAAGACGATTGATGGAGAAAATATCGGCGACAGCTTTGATTTAACAGCTGACGGAGCAGTGGATGGATATGCTTTGAGTAATCCAGAAGCTTTGAAGGGCAATTACACACAAAATCCGCAAGTCATAAATTTGGTTTACACAAAGAATCAAACTTACGACGACGTACCGGATTTTCCAGTAACCCCAGCAACACCGCCGTCATCAACGACCCCACCAAGCAATCCATCTAATGATCAACCAAAGAATCGGATTGAAGTAAAAATTACAGACGTAAAAAATATCAGTAATAAGACAGATGCAGCCCTTGCTTCTTCAGGCGTTGAAGCAACCACAGAAATAAATGGTGCCAAATATTATCTAGTCGGTTATAAGCAATGGGTTTTGGCAAAAGATTTTGTATCTGAAAAATCAGGGATTGTCAGAACCTTCAATAGAGCAACTGAGATAGTACATGCCAACGGAAAGACTGTCACACGAACTTTGAAGGCTAATGCTCCTTTTAAGTTTAAAGGTATCGTGACAATCAATAATAAATTGTATTATCACGTAGCCACCGATGAGTATGTAGAAGTCGAAAAATCAGTTCTATTTACTGAAATGCCAATGAGTTCGATTAAAACTATGAAAAAAGCATCGCTTTACAATTCACAAGGCGACATTTTAACTGAAGAATTGCCAAGTGGCACTGTTTGGAAGACAGATGGCTACGCAATTATTAATGGAGTTAAGATGTATCGTGTTGCTACAGATGAATGGGTCGACGAAGCACAATTAGATCTTTCATAAGATTGAATTTAAAAAAACAGGTGATTTAGGATTTTTTCCTAAAATCATCTGTTTTTTTTGATTAATTGTTTTCTTTTTGAATAACTTCTTTGTCAAATTTCTTCATATAATTTGTGGGATTCTTGATATGCTTTTTATTAAGTTTATTAGCAATGCTTGTCCAGTCATTATAGCTGATAGGCAACATTTGACGATTTTTATTGGTTACATAAAGTTCCGCAAAGTTTGTATCGGATTGAATCGGTGAAGTTGCCCAAATATAATCGGTGTTTTTATATTGTGGGAAATATTGCGTATTTCGTTTGAGACTATTTTGATAAAGTGAATATTGAATTTGCATGTTAAAAGTTTTGTGATAATCATGCGAGATTAAATCCATTCTTAATCCTAAGGCTAATGAAATTATCGTTACGATTGGCAAAATGAATTTTTCGTAAGCTGACAATAATAAGTCAAAATTGATTATGACAATGGCTATCAAGAATAGGTAGGTTGCAAAAGTACATCTGGAACCAAAAGGCGAGACGACTGCAAAGGGCAATACGGCAACGTAACCTGACCAAAGCAAGGCAAAGTTAGCAATTTTTTGCTTTTTATTTTTCAGTTTCAAAGTGTAAAGAATTATTGCAATTGTGAATATCAAAAGGGCTCCCAAAAGCAGGATTAATTTCTTTTGGTCCATAGTTTCAAAATAGTGAATCATGTTGCCGGAATTTTTTGAGTCCAGCGAACGATAGGAGTCTTTGCCCGTTAAAACAGTTATGTAGGCTTTGTTGATAAACATTAAAAATGCACCAATAATATTTCCAGCAATTGTTAATTTAAGAATCTTTTGAAATCTTTTTCCAAAATGTTTTCTTAGAAAAATCCAGATTAAAATTCCGTTGATAACATTTAGAACCGTTATGTGTTCAGCAAAAAATTGTGCGGCAATTGAACCTATAAAAATCAGGATTACGCTTGTTCGATAGTAGTGAACTTCCTTGTTATCATAATTTTTCAGGATTAAAAAAAGCATCAATAACGGAAAAATCGCTGACGTGACATAGTTGGAAAATCCAGAATGCCACCCCAGCGTTTGTTTAAAAATTGTCTTGGGCATTATTAATAAAAATGTTGCCATTAAGGTCGATGAAACCAATCCTAATGATTTTGGTGTAGCAATTTGGTCTCTAATTTTTTGAATCAGATAAACGATTGCTGTTACAAAAGTCCCGTAGGCGATAAACGCAACAGGACGTATTTTGGTCAACAAGATGACGAGGAAGTCTCCAAGATATCGCCCGTCGTATTTTAAAAAGATTCCATTAGGAAAATAATTGCTACCAAAATACGTCCCCCAGTGAAGATCATCCCCTAAAAGCGGCATCTAAAGTCCGATAAGACCAAAGATGACAAAGACTATCAGATAGTAACTTAATTTAATTGTTCTTTTCATAGTGATTCCTTTTCTTGTTTATATCTTAGGATATTAGAATGTTTTTTAAAATTTATCAAGTATTTTTATAAACTTGCTAAGCTAGTCAGCATATTGATAGAATATTTACTTGGATAATAGGACATGGTAGTATTGGTCCTGAAAACGATTGCAGAAAAGGTGAGAATTTCATGAAAAAAACGAGGGTTATTAACTCTGATATATCGCGTGTCATCGCCCAAATGGGCCATTTTGATACCATTGGAATTGGTGACGCAGGGATGCCAGTTCCAGATGATACTGAAAAAATCGATTTGGCGCTTGAAGCAGGCATACCTAGTTTTATGCAAGTTCTAGAAAATATTTTAAGTGAATTAGAAGTTCAAAAAGTTTATCTGGCTGAAGAAATTAAAACAAAAAATCCAGATCAACTAGCTGCAGTTAGAAAAGTAATCGGCGAAACACCGATTGAATTTATTCCACATGAAGAAATGAAACAGAATTTGAGTAGCACGAAAGCATTTATCCGTACTGGTGAGGAAACACCATATTCAAATATCATACTTGAAAGTGGAGTCGTCTTTTAAAGGGGTTTTAAATATGAAAAAAATTGTTGTCTTAGGTTCCATAAATGTTGATATTATTTTAAATATTGCTCGCTTGCCTTTACCTGGCGAAACAATGGCAATGCATAATCGTTCCACTGCTGGTGGTGGAAAGGGAGCCAATCAGGCTATTGCAGCCGTACGTGCTGGTGCCGACACTTCGTTTATTGCAAAAATCGGTCAAGATCGAACAGCTGACTTTATGCTCGATACTTTTAAGTTTGATGGCTTAAACTTGGATCATGTCACAAAGGATGAAAAGGCTGGAACTGGCCAAGCATATATTTTGTTAGATGACAATGGTCAAAATAGTATTTTGATTTATGGTGGTGCCAATCAAACTATTTCAATCAAAGATGTCGAAAATGCTAAAGAAACGATTGCAAACGCTGATTGTTTGATTACTGAGTTTGAAACGCCCATGGAAGCATCAAAACGTGCCTTTGAAATTGCTAAAGAAAATAATGTTTTAACAATTTTAAATCCAGCTCCAGCTAAAACTGATATTCCTGAAGAATTGCTGAAACTCAGTGATATCATCGTTCCCAACGAAACAGAGGCGGAAGCGATTACAGGAATTAAGGTCACAGATGAGAATTCTATGGTAAAAGCTGCAAATAAATTACATACAATGGGTATAAACAATGTTATAATAACCGTTGGTGACAGGGGATCGTTTTATTCACAACCTGGAAAAAATGGATTCGTTGACGCCTATAAAGTTAACACAGTTGATACTACAGCCGCTGGTGATACATTTATTGGATATTTAGCTTCGAAACTAGATTCCGATTTGGGTAATGTTGAGGAAGCTATGCAATTTGCTAGCAAGGCCTCATCCATTACCGTACAGACTAAGGGAGCGCAAAATTCGATTCCTTATGTTAAAAATGTTGAAATTTAAGTAATTGTAAAGGAAACTTTACACTATGCCGATTGTAATAGTTCATCAATCATGTTAATATAAGAGTTGTATTTTTGAATGGTGAATGGTTCGAATGGTTTGAATGTTTCGTATTTTAGACTTTCTTCCATGATGTACCACGAAATAATGCACAAAAATAAATATTTAGTTATCAGGAGGAATAGTCTGATGGAACACGGAACAGTTAAATGGTTTAACGCAGAAAAAGGCTATGGTTTTATTACACGCGAAGATGGTAGTGACGTATTTGTTCACTTCTCAGCAATCCAAGGTGAAGGTTACAAGACCCTTGAAGAAGGACAATCTGTAACATTCGATATCGAAGATAGCGATCGTGGCCCACAAGCTTCAAACGTTGTTAAGGACTAATTAATAAACTTTGAGCAAAAAGCTAACCCATTCGGGTTAGCTTTTTTTAGTACCCAAATTTACCAAAAATTTACATTAAATTTACGTTAACTAAACAATCCAAGGTTATTATTGTTACTTAAAAATAAGAATTGAGGATAAATAATGCAAAATGGTTGGCAAAGAAATTTTAGAATTTTGTGGTTTGGCAGTTTAATAGTTGGCTTGTGCAATGCAATGACAATGCCGTTTATTGTCTTGTTTATCAATACGTTAGGAAATTTTAATCGAACAGAATTGAATCTCTTAGGAGCAGCAGCCTTTTCAATAACTTATTTGTGTAAAGCAATTGTATCGCCATTCTGGGGTCGCTTAGCAGATTTAAAGGGTCGCAAATTGATGTGCTTACGTGCTTGTGGGGCTATGACGATAACTATTTTTATGGTGGGAATTGCACCAAACGTCTGGTTCTTATTATTCTTTCGTGGCCTTCAGGGAGCTTTTTCAGGATACATCAATAATGCTAATGCTTTAATGTCTGTTTCCGCACCAAAAGGCATTAGAGGACGAGTTATGAGCAAATTGATTACAGGCGATATTACCGGCACATTAGTTGGACCGATTATCGGGAGTATTTTAGTAACTTTAGTCGGTTATCGAGGTTCCCTTTTTACAGCCAGTTTTTTAATGTTGCTGGTATTTTTAACAACTCTATTTGGAGTTAAGGAAAACTTTATACCTATTTCTAAGGAAAAATTACAACCAGCACTGCCAGTTATGAAAAAAATTGGTGCTGGATTTTTTATTGCCTTATTCGGTTCATTATTAGCTGTTCAAGCGACAACAAATGCAATTACGCCTTTGATTAGTTTATTAGTTAAAGAATTGAATGTTGATTCGAGTCAATTAGTCATGTTAACCGGAATCGTCTCAGCGGCACCAGGCTTGGCCACGATAATGATGGCAAATAGCGTTGGTAGGCTGATTGATCGATTAGGTGCGTTGAAGTGTATGATTATCTTCTTAATGTCAGCGGTAGTTTGTTTGACTTTGACCAGCTTGGTTCAAAATGTTTGGGAACTATTGATTTTGAGATTCATTTTAGGAATATCTGATGCTGCCTTGATTCCATCGATTCAGGTTTTGACAGTTCAGAGCGTTCCTCAATCGGTCTTTGGACGGATTTTTAGTTACAATCAATCAGCCCAAGCTTTTGGAAATGTTCTTGGTCCAGTTTTAGCGGCAGTGATTGCGACTGGTTTTGGCTACAAGAGTATTTTCCTATTTTTCCGCAATTTTAGAACTATTAGCCTTAGTATCTTGGCTGATTTATGCAAAAAATAAACAAATAAAATGGCTGTTTTGATTATCTAAGCAAATTTTAAATTTCTGTTTCAAATCACAAAAAGTTCAAGAATATCCGCTATAATTAGTATTAATAAACTACAAAGGATAGATCAATTGTCACAAAAAAGGAGATACAGGACTCATCGTCGTTATCGGCGCAAGCGTAGCAAAAAAAAGAATAATACAACAACTATTATCTTAATAGCAATCGTTGCAGTGTTTGTTATCAGTTTTTTTGGATACAGGAGATATGTCCAATATAAGAACGAAGCACAAGTTGAAATGGTCCAACAAGAACGTAATGACTTTGTAAAAAAGGTTGCCCCATATGCAATGGGATTAGGTAAGCAATATGGAGTTCTACCAAGTATTACAATTGCCCAAGCAATTTTAGAGAGTGATTGGGGAAATAGTACTTTGGCTAGCAAGTACAATAATTATTTTGGTATTAAGGGAGAAAATCCTAATAATACCAAGGTTTTGCAAACTAAAGAGTACACTAACGGTCAGTGGACTACCATCAACGGACGCTTTCGGGTTTATTCGGATTTTCGTGAGTCGATGAAAGATCATACAAAATTACTTGTTGATGGTACGACCTGGAACCCGCAACAGTACAAGCAAGTGTTGCAATCCAAAAATTATATTGATGCTGCCGTTGCTCTTCAAACTGACGGATATGCGACTGATCCTGGATATACAAGTAAAATTATTCGGATTATCCAAAAATATAATCTTAAAAAGTACGATGAAGGTATCAAGTGAAAAACAAAGTATGATAGACTCTAATTATTCTATTAAATAGGGAGAACGCAATGAAGGAATTAGAAGAAAGAATCAGAACCGATGGTCGAGTTTTAGGCAAAGATGTGCTTAAAGTTGATAGCTTTTTGAACCATCAAGTTGACCCAATGTTAATGGAAAAAATGGGCGAGGAATTTTACAAGCACTTCAAGGATTCCGGTATCAACAAGATTTTAACTGTTGAATCTTCAGGTATCGCTCCAGCCGTCATGACAGGCTTGAAATTTCAAGTTCCAGTAGTATTTGCTAGAAAGCACAAATCAGTAACATTGAGCGATGATCTATATACATCAGAAGTTTATTCATTTACGAAGAAGACTTCAAATCACATTAGTATTGCTAAAAAATACTTATCCAGCAGTGACAAAGTATTGATCATTGATGATTTCTTAGCTAATGGTCAAGCTGTAAATGGCTTGAATACAATTATTGAAGATGCCGGAGCAACTTTAGCCGGTATTGGTATCGTAATCGAAAAGTCCTTCCAAAAGGGAAGACAAATGATTGATAAATCAGGAACTCCAATTTATTCATTAGCTCGTATCAAGGCTTTTGATAATGGACAAGTGGTCTTTGAAGAAGAAGACGATTAGTAATGAGAAGGTGGAATTATGACTTTTATTGCGCCCGGTAAAACGTTAGGCATAATAGGCGGAGGCAGTGAAACATATATTTTTGAATTAGAAGCTAAAAGAATGGGCTTTAGAACCATGCTTTTGACCGACGAAGAAAATGATATTGCGACACAAGCAGCTGACAGCTTTTTGGTCGGTACGTTGGAAAATCTCGATAATCTAAATGAGTTGGGCAATAGAAGTGATCTGATTCTTTATATGGATGAAGATTTTGATAGCAGTCTTTTGAAACAGCTGGGCGAGAATTTTAATGTTGCTCAGGGAGCAAATCTGCTAGAAATTGCTCAAGATCAGTATATTGAGCGAACATTTTTGAACGATTTGAATATTAACGTTCCACCATTTTTCTCGATCGTAACTGTCGACGATGTAAAAAAGGCAGTCGAAGAAATCGGTTTTCCCTGTATTTTAAAACCAATTCAAAACAACCAAGATATTTTGAAACGTCATATTCTGTACAATGATGAAGATGTGTCACGCGTCCAAAGATTGTTGAAAGACGGAACATACATTTTGGAAGCTTGGATTGATAAACAAGATGAATATTCTATTATGGTCAGTAAGAGTAAGGATAAAAAAATCCATACTTTTCCAATGATCAAAGAAATTTATGATGGCACGCATCTGATGAGTTCTTTTATTTATAAAAAGAATGATCCTGATGTGGAAGCCGAGATGCAAAGAGTTGCTTTGATGGTAGCTGAAAATATCGATTATGTAGGAATCTTTGGAATCGGATTTATCCTATCGCAAACTGGGGTTTTATACGTCAAACGCATTTTCCCAGGAATCGATTATTCAGCAAATGTTTATCAAGAAGCAACTGGTATTTCACAATTTGAATTACATATCAGAGCCATCTGCGATTGGCCGATTCCCGAAATATTTCCCATGGTCAATGCAGCGAGCTTAAAGATTATTGAAGGCAATTTGCCTCAGAGTTTGGACTTATTGCAAGAAAAAGCTCAATGGAAATTTAACTATTACACAGGTTTTAAAGCTAAGAATCAAGCCGACCGAGATGTCGGATATATTTCAATTTTCTCAGACGATGTCGAAGAATTAAAAAATGATATCTTAACAACTAATATTTGGAGAGTAGAATAATTCATGATTGATAGATATGTAACTGAACAAATGAAACCAATTTGGACTGACCAAAACAGATTTCAGGCTTGGCTTGAAGTAGAAATTGCTGCCGTTGAAGGCTGGAGCAAAGAAGGAGAAATTCCTGCTGAAGATGCTAAACTAATTGCTCAAAATGCTAAGTTTGACGTTTCTGAGATTGCTGAAATTGAAAAAGAAACTAAGCATGATGTAGTTGCTTTTACAAGAGATGTTTCACGTTACCTTGGACCAGAAAGAAAGTGGGTCCACTTTGGACTTACATCAACTGATGTTGTTGATACAGCTTATGGATACTTGATGAAGCAAGCTAATGATATTATTCGTGAAGATCTCAATGAATTTCTCGAAGTAGTTAAACAAAAAGCTTTGCAATATAAAGACACGCCAATGATTGGTAGAACTCACGGAGTGCACGCTGAACCAACAACTTTTGGTTTGGTATTAGCTAACTGGTATTCTGAAATCAAACGTGACATCGAACGTTTCGACCACGCAGCTAAAGGCGTAGAAGCTGGAAAAATCAGTGGTGCCGTTGGTAGTTATGCTAATGTTCCAACCAGTGTAGAAAAATTCGTCTGTGATAAATTGGGCATCCGTGCTCAAGAAATATCCACACAAGTCCTACCACGTGACCTCCATGCTGAATACATTCAAACAATGGCCTTAATAGCCACATCAATTGAACGATTTGCACTTGAAGTACGTCACTTGCAAAGAACTGAAGTTAGAGAAGCTGAAGAATATTTTGCTGCTGGACAAAAAGGTTCCAGTGCTATGCCACATAAGAGAAACCCAATCGGTTCAGAAAATGTGACTGGTTTAGCAAGAGTAATCAGAGGCCACGCCTTTACAGCTCTTGAAGATATGCCATTATGGCATGAAAGAGACATCTCTCACAGTTCAGCCGAAAGAATCATTATTCCAGATACAACCGAATTGTTAGATTACATCTTGAGAAGATTTACAAAAATCACAAAAGATTTAACAGTCTTTCCAGATAAGATGTTAGAAGACATGAACATCACACATGGCTTAATTTACTCACAAAGAGTCTTATTGAAACTAGTAGAGTCCGGATATTCCAGAGAAGAAGCCTATGACATCGTGCAACCAATGACAGCTAAAGCTTGGGATGAAAAGAAAGACTTTAGAACCATGCTAGAAAATGATAAGAGAGTTACAGATAAATTGAGCGATGAAGATTTAGATGATGCGTTTGATTATCATTGGCATTTGAGAAATGTGGATGAGATATTTAAGAGAGTGGGATTAGAATAGAGAGTGAAGCAAGGGCGGTCAGCCCACGAGGATTAAGACCAATATCTCAGGTGGTTGTGAAACAACCGCCCGAGATATTAGACTTAACCGGAATGGGTTGCCCTTGCGTAACTCGTTTCCACTATGCGGCAAAGGTGCGTGTAGTTTACCCCAAAAAGTAAGAATAAAATAGCCTTAGGTGCAGTGAGTTGCCCCGTCGTAACTCGTTTCCACTATGCAGCAAAGAAGCGAGTAGATTTAACCGGAATGGGTTGCCCTTGTGTAACTCGTTTCCACCATGCAACAAAGAAGCACGCCGTTCACCCAAAAAAGTAAGTAAAGTGATTCACTCTTAAAAACAAATTAAATCAAAAAATAAAAAAAGATGTTTTACCTATGAACTCTCCAACGAGAGTTCAAATAAAGGTAAAACATCTTTTTCTGTCCACCAAAAAACCGTAGTACCTTTTTCGCTCTAACATGAAAAATTTGCTACAATATAAACAGCTATTTTAAGCACAACTAAATTTTTTTACACAAAGATTTGAGGTATTTTTAAATTGGACGATACTATGTTAAAAGGTCTTAACCCGGAGCAACAAGATGCAGTTAAGGCAACACAAGGACCACTCTTAATTATGGCTGGCGCCGGTTCTGGTAAAACACGTGTTTTAACTCACCGCGTAGCCTTTTTAATTGAAGAAAAAAATATTATGCCTTGGCATATTTTAGCAATTACCTTTACTAATAAGGCTGCTAAAGAAATGAAAGAAAGAATTGGCAAATTACTCGATGAATCTGCCAATGACGTTTGGGTCTCAACTTTCCACTCTCTTTGTGTAAGAATTTTAAGAAGAGATATTGATAAGTTGGGGAAGTCCAAGAGTTTCACCATCGCTGATCCTAGTGAACAGAGAACATTGATGAAACAAATTTTGGTCAGAATGAATTTGGACCCTAAACGTTATGATCCAAGAGCACTATTAGGAACTATCAGTAACGCCAAGAATGAATTGCAGACACCAGCTGAATTTGCCCAAGTAGCTGCTTCGCCATATGAACAAACGGCTGCTAATGTTTATGATGCCTATGCCAAAGAAATGGATCGCAATAATTCACTTGATTTTGACGATTTGATTATGCAGACCAATCAGTTATTCGAAGAAAATCCTGACGTTTTGGAAAAGTATCAAGAAAAATTCCAATACATTCACGTCGATGAATATCAAGATACCAATGAAGCTCAATATAAATTGGTCAAACAATTAGGTGCTAAATATCGTAATGTCTGCGTAGTTGGTGATGCTGATCAGAGTATTTACGGTTGGCGTGGAGCAAACATTCAAAACATTATGAATTTTGAAAAAGATTATCCTGAAGCAACGACGATTAAACTGGAACAAAATTATCGTTCAACGAAAACTATTTTAAAGGCTGCGAACGAAGTTATTAATAATAACGGCAATCGCAAACCTAAAGAGCTTTGGACTGACAATAAAGAGGGCGACAAGATTAAGTTTTATCGTGGTCAAAATGAATCTGATGAAGCACTCTACGTCGTCGACCAAATCAAAAACCTCCTATTAGAAGGTTTCAATTATGGTGATTTTGCTGTTCTTTATCGAACAAATGCTCAATCACGTACGTTTGAAGAGAAATTGCTTCAAGCTAATATTCCTTATAAGATTGTTGGTGGACATAAGTTCTACGATCGAAAAGAAATTAAAGATGTTATGGCCTATTTGCGTTTAGTGGCTAATCACGATGATTCAATGAGTTTTCAACGAGTTATCAACAGCCCTAAACGTGGAATTGGTCCAGGAACAGTAGACAAGCTTCAAAATTACGCTGACGAACATGGCTGGTCGCTATTAGAAGCAGCTGAAAATATTGAATTGTCGCCTTTATCAGCTCGTCCTCGAAAAAAAATCGGTGACTTTGCTAAAGTAATCGACAATTTGACTAAGTTAGCTCAAGACCAATCAATGACAGTTTTGATGGACCACTTATTGGAAGATTCTGGTTATGTAGAAGATTTAAAACAACAAAATAATTTGGAATCACAAGCTCGTGTGGAAAATATTGAAGAACTTTTAACTGTTACAACTCAATTCGACCAAAGCTATGAACCAGATCCAGAAGTGGATGAAACTCGTTTAACAACTTTCTTAACGGAATTGTCCTTAGTTAGTGACCAGGATGATTTAGAGGAAGACCAAAAAGAAGTAACACTGATGACTTTACATGCTGCTAAGGGATTGGAATTTCCAGTTGTCTTCTTAGTTGGAATGGAAGAGGGAATCTTCCCATTAGGTCGTTCGCTTCTTAAAGAAGACGATCTTGAAGAGGAACGTCGTTTGGCTTACGTTGGAATTACTCGTGCTGAAAAGAAACTTTACTTAACTAATGCCGTCAGTCGGATGCTTTATGGCCGTCTACAAAATAATCCTACTTCAAGATTCGTTGAAGAAATTAAGGATGACGCAATCGACCCAGTGAACAGCAATGTTGGCAATGTCTCAAGTGCAGGCAGAAACAATAGACCTAATAGAAGACAAAATCGCTTTGCTGCAGCAACAACGGCTTCCTTTAAGTCACCAACTTTGAAGTCAAAAGGTGCTTCCGGTGCTGAAAAATTAAGTTGGAATGTTGGCGATAAAGTCGATCACAAAAAATGGGGTCAAGGAACAGTCGTTAAAGTTAATGGTGCAGGCAAGAATGCTGAACTAGATATTGCCTTTAAGAGTGAAGGCGTTAAGCGTCTGTTAGCTGAATATGCACCAATTAAAAAAGTTACTGATTAAGAGGTGGAAACATGGCAGATTTGACAAAAGAACAAGTTAGTCAAGAATTGGAAAAGATTCGTCCACAATTGAACAAGTGGCGTGAAGATTATTACACCAAGGACGCGCCTGCGGTCGAAGATAATGTTTACGATAAACTTTATAATCGTCTTTTGGAATTGGAACAAATGTATCCCGAATTGGTAACGCCAGATTCACCTTCTCAACAAGTCGGTGACGTTACCTTGCCTGATTTCAATAAAGTTACTCACGATATTCCCATGCTTTCAATGGGGGATGTCTTTTCTGAAGCTGAATTAGCAGAATTTAACGATCGAATTGAAAAAAATGTTGGACATGAAGTAGATTATAATGTTGAATTAAAAATTGATGGTTTATCATTATCGTTGATTTATGAAAATGGTATCTTAGTTCAAGGCTCAACTCGTGGTAACGGAACAATCGGTGAAAATGTTACCGAAAATGTTAAAACGATTGCTGATGTTCCACAAAAATTGAGTCGTCCACTTTCCTTTGAAGTTCGTGGCGAATGTTTCATGTCAAAAAAGGAATTTTTACGCTTGAATCAAGCACGTGAAAAAGATGGCCATCAAGTTTTTGCTAATCCAAGAAATGCGGCTGCTGGTAGTTTAAGACAATTAGACCCTAAAATTACGGCTTCTCGTAAATTGGCAACTTTTATGTATACGATCGTAACTTTTGATGATTTGAATGTTCCAACCCAACATGATGCTTTAGAGACTTTAAAAGAATTAGGTTTTAACGTTAATCCTACGGCTAAAGTAACTACTGGCTTAAAGGGCGTTAAAGATTACATTGAGCACTTTGGAGAATTACGTGACAGTTTGGATTATGGAATCGATGGCGTCGTTTTGAAGGTCAACGATTTAGGTCTTCAAAGAGATTTAGGCAATACCGTTAAAGTTCCTCGTTGGGAAATAGCTTATAAATTCCCACCTGAACAAGCTCAATCAAAAGTCTTAGATATTACTTGGACGATTGGGCGAACTGGAGTGTTGACGCCAACAGCGGTGATGAATCCAGTTAGTTTAGCGGGTACGACTGTTGCAAGAGCAACTTTGCACAATGAAGATATGATTAAGCAAAAAGATATTAGAATTGGCGATACCGTCTTGCTGCATAAAGCGGGCGATATTATTCCAGAGGTTTCTCAAGTCGTTTTAGATAAACGTCCTAAAGATTCTAAACCAGCACAAATCCCTACTCACTGTCCATATTGCAATTCAAAATTGATTCACCTTGAAGATGAAGTAGCTTTAAGATGTATCAATCCTAAGTGTCCAGCTCAAGTTAAAGAGCAATTAACGCATTTTGCTTCACGAAATGCAATGAATATTGATGGATTAGGTCCTAAAATTATTGAACAGTTGTATACTAAGAAGTTAGTTCAAGATGTTGCTGATATTTACAAATTGACAGCTGACGACTTGAGTACTTTAGATGGTTTCAAGGAGAAGTCAATCAACAACTTATTGACAGCAATTGATAATTCTAAGAGTAATTCAGTTGAACGCTTGATTTTTGGTTTAGGAATCCGTCATGTCGGTGCCAAAGCTGGTCGAATTCTGGCAGAACATTTTGGCAACTTAGATAATTTGATGGCAGCATCAACGGACGAAATTTTAAGCGTGAATACTATGGGTGAAATTATTGCCGACAGTATTTCAACTTATTTTGCAAATGATGATGTTAAAAAGTTGATAAATGAACTAAAATCAGTAAATATTAATATGAATTTTATTGGTAGTTCAAATTCTAATGAAACAAATGTACACTTTACTGATAAAATAATTGTTATAACCGGAACATTGGAAAATTATAAACGTTCAGAATTGTCGCAGAAGTTGGTGGATCTCGGTGCTAAAGTCACAGGTTCAGTTACTAAAAAGACTGATCTGTTGATTGCAGGAACAAAAGCTGGTAGCAAGCTAACTAAAGCTCAACAATTAGGAACGCAGATTATTGATGAAGCAACATTGTCTGATTATTTGGATGATGCCAAAGAGTAGGAGAAACAGATTTGAAAAAATTCTTAAAAACTACGTCGTTACTACTAATGTGTGCACTTTTGTTGTCTGCCTGTGGTAATTTACAAGATTCAACTTTATCATCTGGTAGTGGAAGTTCATCAAAGAGCTCCGTTCAGACCACATCGACGTCTGATTCAAGTAGTTATGATGTTTTATTGAGTGGAGGAAAATACAAGACAAGTGCAATTTCAGGCTTGACTGCTGCTGATAATAGTAATCAGTTCAATAGTCGTAGCTTTGAAAGTGGCTTGATGAAGTTGTCGAAAAAACAATTTTCGACTAATTCGTATGTTTTCCAAGAAGGACAGGTTTTGTCTGCCAGCACTGTTAATAACTGGTTAGACAGAAAAACTAAGAAAAATCCGACAGGACTAAATCCAAAGTCGAATGGTTCTAAGGCTGAAGACAAGCGTGCTCCAATGTATTTCCAACAAATGCTCGAAGAGGATTATCTTCAAAAACAAGATGGAAAATATAAATTAGCCGGTATGTCAATTGGTATTGCGATGAATAAAATTGACTATTACCAAAAGAAACAATATGGTGCTACTTATAAGACCACTATTTCAACTGAAGAGCAAAAAGAACAGGGTGAAAAAATTGCTAAAGAAGTTGTCAAGCGTTTACGTAAGGACAATAAAGTTGGCAATATTCCGATTGTCGTGGGATTATATTCTGTGGCCCCTGAAGATACTTTAGTTGGTGGGACTTATTTCCAATATGCGGTAAGTAAGAGTGGCGACCTTGGAAGTTGGTCTAATTTAGATTACAAGAATCAAATGTTACCAACCGTTAATGGCGATACGGCCATTAGCAGCAGCGATTCTGATGCCTTTTCTAACTTCAAGGATCACATTCAAGATTACTTCCCTAATCTTTCTGGAGTAACTGCTCAGGCACACTATGATGGTACTGATCTCAAGTCGTTAGATGTGACAATTAATACACAATTTGATGGTTTGGCTCAGGTAACTAGTTTCACACAATTTGTTCAACAAAGTGCAACTAAGTATTTACCATCTGGAGCAGATTTAGATATTAATATTCAAACTGTTGATGAACAACAATCAGTCGTTACACGTACTAATGGCAAATTCTATTCACACGTTTATGATGCAGATTAAAAAGGAGAAACTTATGATTTCAAAAGATGAAATTTTACACGTTGCCAAATTGGCTAATTTGAAATTTGAAGCTGATGAAGTTGATAGCTTCGTTAGTCAATTGGATAAAATCGTTGGCATGGAAAGTAAATTGTCCAGCGTTGACACAACTGGCATCGAACCTACATACAACATGGGCGACACTAAAACTGTCTTCCGTGAAGATAAGGGAATTCGTACTCAAACTAGAGAACAAATGCTTAAAAATGTTCCCGAAACTGATAACAACCTTATTAAAGTTCCAACGATTGTTGACAAGGAGGACGATGAATAGTGGATATCAAGAAGGAAACAATTGCTTCTTTGCATGATAAATTAGTTAACAAAGAAGTGACTGCTAAAGAGTTAGCTGATCAAGCTATTGAAAAAATCAACGCTAACGAAAAGAAACTCAATACTTTCATCACTGTTAATGACAAGGCACCTGAAGATGCACAAAAAGTCGATGAAGCTGGAATTAAAGGACCATTATCTGGTATTCCTATTGCTATCAAAGATAATATTGTCAGCAATGGCATCAAAACTACTGCTGCAAGTAAAATCTTGTACAATTTCATGCCTGTTTACAGTGCTACAGTTCTAGAAAAATTGGAAAATGCCGGTGCTGTTAATATCGGTAAAACTAATTTGGATGAATTTGCTATGGGTTCATCAACTGAAACTTCTTACTTTGGAACCGTCGTTAATCCTTGGGACTTAAGCCGCGTTCCTGGTGGTTCATCTGGTGGTTCTGCTGCAGCTGTTGCTTCTGGTGAAGTTGTTGCTGCTTTAGGTACTGATACTGGTGGTTCAATCAGACAACCTTCAGCTTTTAATGGTATCTTTGGTATCAAACCTACTTATGGACGTGTGTCACGTTGGGGCGTTATTGCCTTTGCATCAAGTCTTGATCAAGTCGGCGTTATGTCAAAACGTGTTGAAGATTCAGCACAAGTCTTGTCAGTGATTGCTGGTCATGATGACCACGATTCAACAAGTTCAGAAAAAGAAGTTCCTGACTATCGTGCTAACTTAAATAAGGACATGACAGGCGTTAAGATTGCTGTTCCTAAGGAATTCTGGCATGAAGGAACAAACCCTGATGTTTTGAAGAACGTTAACGAAGCACTCGATGCTTACAAGAAGATGGGCGCAACTGTTGAAGAAGTTAGTTTACCAACTTTGAAGCATGCGGTTGAAGTTTATTATGTCTTGGCATCTAGTGAAGCTTCATCTAACCTTCAAAGATATGATGGAGTTAGATATGGTTATCGTGCTAAAGATGTTAAGAACATTAAGGAACTCTTCGTTAATTCACGTTCTGAAGGTTTCGGCGATGAAGTTAAACGTCGTATTATGTTAGGTACATTTGCTTTATCAGCTGGTGCTTACGATGCTTACTTTAAGAAGGCTGCTCAAGTTAGAACTATTTTTATTAATGAAATGAATGATGTCTTAAAAGACTATGATTTAATTATGGGACCTTCAACGACAACACCTGCTTTCAAGATTGGTGAAAAAGTTGATGACCCATTGGCTATGTATATGAATGATATTTTGACAATTCCTGCTAACTTAGCTGGTCTTCCAGCTGCTTCAGTTCCTGCAGGCTTGGCAGACGGTTTACCTGTTGGATTGCAAATCATTGGTCGTCCATTTGCTGAACAAGATGTCTTCAATGCTGCTTATGCACTTCAAGAAGAAAATAAATTTTACGAAAAAATACCTACTGCACTTAAGGGGGAAGACTAATGAATTTTGAAACAACTATCGGACTAGAAGTTCACGTTGAATTAAAGACAAAGTCCAAAATGTACAGTCCTTCACCAGTTGCGTATGGTGCTGAATCTAATATCAATACCAATGTGATTGACTTTGGTTTTCCAGGAACATTACCAACTGTAAATAAAAATGGTTATCGTCTAGGTTTGATGGTCGCTTTAGCTTTAAATGCTGAAATTGAACACCACACTCACTTTGACCGTAAGAACTATTTCTACCCAGATAATCCTAAGGCTTACCAAATTACTCAACAAGATAAGCCATTAGGACACGATGGCTATATCGAAATTGAAGTTGATGGCAAGAAGAAGAAAATCGGTGTCGAAGAACTTCACGTCGAAGAAGATGCTGGTAAAAATACCCACGGTAACAACGGCTACTCTTATGTTGATTTGAACCGTCAAGGTACACCATTGATTGAAATTGTTTCAAAACCTGATATGCATTCTCCTGAAGAAGCTTACCAATATCTTGAGAACTTACGTAAGATTGTTCAATTTACTGGTGCTTCTGATGTTAAGATGGAAGAAGGTTCAATGCGTGTTGATACAAATATTTCAATACGTCCAGTCGGCTCAGATACTTATGGTACTAAAGTCGAATTGAAGAACTTGAACTCTTTCAACCACGTTAAATTAGGTCTTGCTTATGAAGAGAAACGTCAAGCTGCTATCTTAAAACAAGGTGGTACGATTGGCCAAGAAACAAGACGTTTTGATGAAAAGACTGGTGAAACATTCTTAATGCGTGTTAAGTCTGGTGCTGATGATTATCGTTACTTCCCAGAACCTGACTTGCCTGATTTTGATATTTCTCCAGAATGGGTTGCAGAAATCAAAGCTACTTTGCCTGAAACTGCTGAAAAGCGTCGCAAGCGTTATATCAATGAACTAGGAATTCCTGAATATGATGCTGGCGTCTTGACAGATACTAAGGAAATGTCTGATTTCTTCGATGAAGCTGTTGAATACAAAGCTAATCCAAAACTAGTTTCTAACTGGTTGATGGGTGAAGTTAATGGTTATTTGAATGAAAATAAAATTGGTTTGTTAGATACTAAGTTGACGCCTGAACATTTGGCTAAGATGATCAATTTGATTTCTAACGGAACAATTTCTTCTAAGATTGCCAAAAAGGTCTTCCAAGAAACTATCAGCAATGGTACAGAACCAGAAAAATGGGTCAAAGAAAAGGGACTTGTCCAAGAATCTGATCCAGCTGTCTTGAAGCCAATGATTTTGAATATTCTTGATAATAATCAACAATCAATCGATGACTTCAAGAATGGTAAAGATCGTGCCGTTGGTTTCTTGATTGGTCAAATCATGAAGCAAACACATGGTCAAGCTAACCCTAAGGTTGCTAATAAGCTTTTGATGGAAGAGTTAAAGAGTCGTTAGTGAGGGAAAGATATGCGTGCTAGACTGATTTATAATCCAACTTCAGGTCACGAGACCATGAACAGTAATGTTGGAGATATTTTAAATATTATTGAAAAAGCTGGTTATGAGGCTAGTGCTTACCGAACTACACCGAAAAAAAATTCAGCTAAAAATGAAGCCAGACGAGTAGCAAAAGAGGGATTTGAACTTGTCGTTGCTGCTGGTGGAGATGGTACGATCAATGAGGTCGTCAATGGAATCGCTGATTTGGATAAACGTCCAGAGGTGGCCATCATTCCTGCAGGAACCACTAACGATTATGCACGAGCTTTAAAAATCCCGCGTGATGATGTCGTTGATGCAGCAAAAGTTATTTTGAAAGGTCAAAAGTTACCTGTCGATATCGGGCAAGCTGGCGAGAAATATTTTATTAATATTGCCGGTGGCGGTTCGATGACGGAGTTAACTTACGAAGTACCTTCAGCTTATAAATCAATTTTGGGTTACTTGGCTTATTTGGTGAAGGGCGCGGAATTGTTGCCTCGAATCAGTCCAATTGACATGCATATTGAATACGATGATGGAGTTTTTGATGGTAAAGCAACCATGTTTCTGATAGGATTAACTAATTCGATTGGTGGGATGGAACAAATTGCCCCTGACTCTGTTATTGGTGATGGAACATTTTCACTGATTATCGTCAAAGAGACTAATTTAAGAGACTTAGTTCATCTGATTGCCTTAGTCTTGAACGGCGGTCGTCACGTTTATAATCCCAAAGTTATCTATACGAAGACTAAAAAAATTAGCGTCAAAGCTAATGATGATAATCGGGTGATGGTTAACTTGGATGGTGAATATGGTGGAGATGCCCCAATGGAATTTACCAATTTACATAATCATCTGAATATTTATGCAAATGTTGATTCTATACCTCTCAAAGCAATTGATACATCAACTCTTAGTGAAAAAGATGCTGGTGAAAAAATTATCGAAGAAGAAAAGAATCTCGATAAAGAGAACAAATAAAAAAGAATTGAGAAGTGTATCAATTTTGAGCACTTCTTTTTTCTATGTATAGGTGAAAAATGGACAAACCGAATTTAAAAAAGAACCAAAAAATAGAATTAGAGATTGAAGATCTCTCATACGAAGGCAAGGGTGTCGCTAAAGTAGACGACTTCACATTATTTGTGGACAATGCTTTGCCCGGTGAAAAAGTTAATGCGGTCATCACACGAGTTAATAAGAATTTTGGCTTTGCAAGAACGTTAGAGGTTCTTAAAGAATCTCCAGATCGTGTACATGATATTGATGCCGTTTATGCTCAAACAGGAATTGCTCCTTTGAGTCATTTAAAGTACGATAAACAACTTGAATTCAAACGTAATCAAGTCGTAACTGACTTCAGTAAGATTGGCCTAAAAGATGTTACAGTCAATCAAACTTTAGGAATGGACTCACCATTTAATTATCGTAATAAAGCACAAGTTCCTGTTAGACAAATCGATGGCAAATTGACAACTGGTTTTTATCGTCGTCGTTCGCATGATTTAGTACCAATGGAAAACTTCTTGATTCAAGATCCTAAGATTGATGCTGAAATCTTACGTGTGCGTGATATTTTACGTAAATATAACGTTCGTGGCTACGATGAAAAGAATCAAAAGGGTCAAATCAGAACTATCATGGTTCGTCGTGCTTACTTTACAGGTGAAATGATGGTCGTTTTGGTTTCCAGAACACCTGATATTTCTCATTACAAGGACATCACTAAAGAAATCCTAGATAATGCTGAAGTTAAGTCACTATATCTCAACGTTAATTCAAAGAATACCAATGTTATCTTTGGTCAAAAGATGACTCTCTTAGGTGGCAAGAAGTATATCGATGATGAGATTTTGGGTAATACTTACCGAATTTCTCCACGATCTTTTTACCAAGTAAACCCAGTTCAAACTCAAAATCTTTACAAGATGGCAATTGATAAGGCTGAATTGACTGGCAAAGAAAATGTTGTCGATGCTTATTCTGGTATCGGAACAATTGGCTTATCATTGGCTGATAAAGCAAAGCATGTGACTGGTATCGAAGTAATCGAAGATGCCGTTAAAGATGCTGACAAGAATGCCAAGTTGAATGGTATCAATAACGCTGATTTTATCGTTGGCAAGACAGAAGATGTCTTGGATGAATGGGCCAAAAACGATATGTCAGTCGATGTTTTGATGGTCGATCCTCCACGTAAAGGTTTGGCTAGTTCTTTGATTGGTTCATTGAAGAATATCAAACCAAAGAAAATCGTCTACATCAGTTGCAATCCTGCTACTTTAGCACGTGATTTAGAAGCCTTGAGCGATACTTATGAGATTGGCGATGTTACGCCAGTTGATATGTTCCCAATGACAAATCACATCGAATCTGTAACGCAACTTAAGTTGAAATAAAAAAATTGATTCTTTTAGTTGGGGAATCAATTTTTTTGCTTTCAGGATATAAATTTATTAATATTAGGTTGAAAATTGAGCAGGAGTTGAGGGCAATTCGCTTATAAGGAGAAGTAATATGCAAGCAATATTTGGTATCGGTGCAATCGGAATTGCCATTTGGCAAATCTTTATCTCAAAGGAATATTTTAATAATATCAAAAAACAATCAAGTCCACTTTTGTTAGCCTTGATTGCTTTGATTGCCAGTTTGATTTTTGCGGCTGTGTTGATAGTTTATGGCGTAACGACGCTTTATTCCTTATTATAACGGTTCTTTTTAGGATTCTTATTAGGAGTGTTATTATTGCCATTTTCCACGATATATTGTTCAAAAATGTTAATGAATTGATTGCTATCAAGCATATCAGAATGCTCAGCCTTGGAGCCGGTCAAAGTGATTAAAGTATAACGCTTGATTTGGTCTTCATAAATATACTTTCCAGCATCAACGCTACCTAAAGGTACGATACCATCGTCGGTATAAAGTTTGGTGCCCGCAATTGAGTAATAGGTTAAATTGCTTGGAATCTTTTCCCGCTTTTTGATTAGTTCATTTAACATTTGCGTATGATTGACTGGATTAGTTTCTTCAAAGTTATAGGGCGTACCAACAGTCAGCATTTTATTGATGGAAATTGATGAGTCGTCGAAGTAATCTTCTAAAAAGTATGTCCAAACGAGTCCACCATTTGAATGTCCAAAAGCATTAAAGCTGTTGAATTGATAGCGCTGTTTAAGTTTGTTAAAAGCGATATTGAACCAAGCAGCTTGTTTTTTTATGTTCGCATAGCCGTCAGAATTGTTCTCAAAGCCAACAACGATAAAAGGTCGTTGATCATTAGGCCGCAAACTGCCAGTATAAGTGATTTTATCGTCAGTATGGACGGTTAATTTTATCAGGCTATGATGTTCGCCAGTCTGGCGGTTGACAGTTTTAACTAAGTCGTCAAATCTAGAAGCAGTCGCGCTGCTGCCGGGAATCATGATGATAGGAGACATTGGCGAATTGTAGCGTCCAGCTAAAGTCGAAACGTTTTTTCTGGTCCAAATGTATGACGGGATTCCCAGCAAAATTAAAATAATTGCCAGTGCAATCAAATACTTGAAGTTCTTGTTTTTTTTCAAATTGTGTCTTGGCATTAGTATGCACCTTCTTCAAGCCCTAAATTGTCCAGTAATTTAACTTTGACGGCCATTTTAACGAATGGTATATAAATGTATACTGAAATAATTATGGCAATGACAGAGAAGATGAGAGCCTGCCAGCTGCCATTAGTCCCAACAAAGGCAATCAAGGGACCTGGAGTTCCAATCGGAACCGGATAAACGCTTGGCGGCATCAAATGCAGGGCAATCGCAAGTGCTGCCATGAGCATGTTTGCAATTGGAGCAAGGATAAATGGTATCAAAAAGATGACATTGAATAAAATAGGAATACCGGACATCAAACCATCGCCAATATTGAAGATAGTCGGAACCATAGCCCAGTGAGCCACCGTTTGAAAATCCTTGTCCTTGGAAATTATCAAAATCGCTATGAGCAAGCCAAGAATCGAACCCGTCCCACCAAAGGTCGCAAAAGCATGGTATAAGGTAGCACTCGTGAAAGGATTGGGTGCGTTCCAGGCGGTATGTTTTTGCAGTGCGTAATTCAAGTTAGCAGTCGAGAGGACATCCATCTTTTCAACTCCTAAAGCGGAGTAAGTTCCTGACCAACCTAAAAACGACATGATAATTGTATAAACTGAAAAAATCAGTGTTTTAAAGAGTTGCAGCCAATCATTTGAAGTGGTGTATTCACTGGATAACGAATTGATAAAGTTTCCTGGTGCTTGTGAATAATAAGTAACATTGATCAAGATGCTAAAGACCATTGCTAAAATCAAAGTAGTGATGATTGGTTTCAAAGAAATGAAGGTTCGTTCCAAAATATTATTGACGTGACTGGTTTCTGGAATAGGACGACTGAATTTTTTAAAGAGCCAACCGACGAAGATTCCTAAAATAATAGCAAATAATAAACCACGCATCCCTAAAATGGCAGGGTGAAAAGAAAATGGCTGTACTTTAGAATAGACGTAATCAACAATTAAAAGGGCACTGATAGCAGTAATTCCCGCTAATTGGTCATCGCGTCGGTAGTATTTAGCGGTGTATTTAGCAGCACCAAAAATAGCAATCACCGAGACCCAACCTAAAGAGAGGTTATATAAGACGTTAGCCATGTTGTCGACTTGACGGAAAATAAAGTCATTGCCTAGGCTAGGGAAGACGTCAGTTAAGAAACCCTCTTTACCAATAATGATTGTCTGAATAATCTTAATGAAACTGCCAAATAAGGCAAATGGAAAAATCAAAAGAAGCGTTTTTTGGATGATACGATAAATCAAAAGCTTTTGTATTTTTAAAGTTGTTAAAACCAATCGCTTTTCAAAGTTGTTTTTGAATTGGACTTTCATGAAAACACGCCGCCTAGCTTTTATTTTCAATTAGAATCTGGATACTCAAAATGAGTATAATCTTCCAATTGAAAAATCGCCATTTTTAACAATAAGTAAAAATTGTCGTTTTGGATAAAGCAATATAAAAAGCACTTCTTGAATGACAAATTTCAATTCAAGAAGTGCTTAATTATTTATTTGGATAATCTTTTTTTATGTAAATAGTGAATGTAGTAAACTGGCAATCCTAAAAGCGTGATTCCTATTCCCATAAATGCTAATCCCGGTTGGCGAAGCAAGGTCGAGATGATGATGTAAGCACCACCGATTAAAGCAATAATTGGTGGAATCGGATAGAAATTGATTTTATAGGGACGTTTCAAGTCAGGCTCGCTGCGTCTTAAAATGAAGACTCCAACGAACATCATCATTGAAAAAATCCACATAACGAAAACCAGCATGTCGGTCAGATAATCAAAACTGCCCATGAAAATCATGGCAATCGCAATGATTGTTTGAATCAAACCGGCAAAAGCAGGAACTCGTGTATGTTTCGTCAATTTGGCGAAGTGTTTGGCAAAGACGATTTCGTCATCAGCACCTAAAGTATAGCTGACACGTGAACCAGTCATTGTGTAGCCGTTGACTGAACCAAAGACTGAAATTAAGATTCCAATTGTTACGATTTTTCCACCAATATTACCAAAAATCCTGATGGCTGCTTCAGAAGCAGTATTTTGATTTCCAGGAATCAAATCAAATGGTAGAGCCTTGATAAAGACAAAGCTGATTAGGACGTAAATCAAAGTGATGAAGAATAGTCCCACAATAATTGATTTAGAAAGATCTTTTTCAGGCTTCTTCATTTCTCCAGCTAAATTACCAACATTCATCCAGCCGTCAAAGGCAAACATTGTTGCTAACAAGCCTCCACCCATTGAAGACCAAAAGTTAGGATGACTTCCGGAAGTGATAGGAAAAAGCGAGATGTTATTGGATGTCGGCGTAAAGATACCAACAACAATAATCAATACAATCGGTATCAATTTAGCAATTAAAGAAATCGATTGAATTCGTCCACCAACTTTAGCTCCTAATAAGTTGACTAAATATAAGAAGACAGCTAATGAAATAGCTATTGGAATTTGCCAAGTGCTAGGAAGATTGCAAAGATTCATAACTTGTGTGGCAAAAATAATCGAAAGAGCGGAAATTCCGGCAGGATAATAGATTACCGATTGAGCCCAAGCTAATAAAAAGGCTGGAACTTTACCATAGATATATTCAATATATTTATAAATTCCCCCTGCAACTGGTAGTGCTGAAGCTAATTCAGCAATTGTCAGTCCAGCATTGATAGTAATGAAACCAGCGAGCAACCAGACAAAGATGGTTAAACTGGCTGATCCGGTCGCTTGCGTGACACTTGAAATTTTAAAGAAGACACCGCCACCAATGACCAGACCCATTACTGTAGATAAAGCGGGAAAGAAACCGAGGTCTCTTTTCAGGCTGAACTTGTCTGTTTCATCGTTCATAAAAGTAAAACTCCCCTTTTAATGGTATAGAATAAAATTATATACCATATTGATATTGAGAAAAAACTTTTTTTGTGGTAATTGCGCTTACATTTAAGTAGAATTAGAAACAGAGGTGATTTTATGATTAGTTTAGGAATAATTGGTACTAGTGGCATTACAGAACAATTTATTAAAGCAATTGATGAAACCGAAACTTTTTCATTAACCAACGTTTATTCACGTACGGAAACTAAGGCGCAAAAGTTTCTTGATGATATAAACAAGAGTGATATCCAAATCGACACGGACATGGATAAATTTTTCCAAAGAAATTTTGACACTGTTTATATCGCTTCACCTAATGCATTGCATTTTCCAGAAGCAAAAAAGGCAATCGAAAACAACAAGAATGTTATTGTTGAAAAGCCAAGCACATCAACAGTTAGAGAGTTCTCAATTTTGGATGAGCTGGCACATTCTAAGGGAGTTTACTTGTTTGAGGCTGCTAGACACATTCACGAACCTATTTTCAAGAAGATTCAAGAAGTCGTTTCAAAGCATCAAAAAGATATTACTGGCGCAACGTTTTCTTATATGAAGTATTCCAGTCGTTATGACGCTTATTTAGCAGGCCAAAATCCTAATATTTTCACGACCAAGTTTTCTGGTGGCGCCCTATATGATTTAGGAGTATATACCGTCTACGATGCCGTAGTTTTGTTCGGTCAACCAGAAAGGGTCCAATATACGCCTGAAATTATTGAATCAGGTATCGACGGCAGCGGTAGTTTAACACTCAAGTATTCTGATTTTGACGTTAATATTATTATTGGCAAGACTAAAAATTCTTACATGTCTTCAGAAATCTACTTTGGCAAGGATACTTTGATTCTTGATAATGGTGGCGACATCAATCATCTGGATTGGGCCGACGACAACAGAAATATTACTGATATTCCAACAGTCAAGAGCAGCAACCCGATGGACGCTGAAGCTAAAGTATTTGCAAAAATAATTACTGAAAATGATAAAGAAACTTATGAAAATCTGTTAAAGTACGCTAGAATTGTAAATAAAGTTTTAGAGCAAGCCAGAACTAGTGCTGGACTTGTTTTTGATGCAGATGAGGAAAAATAAAATTGGAAATACCAAAATTATATCAGGATTATTTTAAACAAAATCATTTTGAAGCTTTAACAAAGATTCAAGATGCTGTTTACATGCCTTTTAAAGAGGGCAAAGATTTAGTAGCGATGGCACCAACTGGTTCAGGGAAAACTTTAGGCTTCGTGATGCCAATGTTAGAGACTTTAGTTCCTAAAGATGGACTGCAAGTTTTGATTTTAGAGCCATCGCAGGAATTAGCAATGCAGGTTAGGGATGTTATCCAACCACTTGCTAAATTGGTCGACTGCAAAGTTCAGGCTTTGACTGGTGGTGCTAATCCAACTCGTCAATTGAAGAAATTGAAGGAAAAGCCTGAAATCATTGTGGCAACCTTAGGTCGTTTGAATGAATTGACTGAAAGTCGCAAAGTTAAGTTAGGCAAGATCAACACTGTCATTGTCGATGAAGCTGATGAAATGTTGAATGAATCTAAATTAGAGAGCGTTCGTAAGATTATCTCGCAAATGCCCGCTGATGTGCAAATGACTTTCTTCTCAGCTACTGGCAATGACATCTTTCAAGATATGCACAAGTGGTTCGGTCAAGATTTCTTAGTGATCGATCAAAGACATGACACGACTTACACGGCCGGAATCAAGCATTACTTCGTCGATGCGAATAATGAATTCGTCAAGAACGCCATTTTACGTGAGTTGGCACACAGCAAGAAATTCTTGGGAATCGTCTTTTTCAATAATTCCCGTTCGCTTCACAAAACTGTCAGCGATATGAACCACAATAAGACTAATTTCGTTGTTTTGGACAGTAAGATGTCTTCTCAGCAACGTAAAACTGCTTTGCAACTATTCTCCAGTAAAAAGGTCAATCTGCTCTTAACGACGGATGTGGCTGCTCGTGGGATGGATATTGATGATATCAATATGATTATTAATTATATGATTCCTCGAGATAACAGTGAATACGTGCACCGTGCTGGTCGGACTGGCCGAATGGGTAAGAGTGGCTCAGTTATTACCTTTGGTAACAGCCATGATATGCGTAATCTTCAAGAGATGATCGAATCTCCTGTTACAAAGATGTATGTTGGTCACGAAGGGCAATTGACTAAGAAACCTGTCTTTGATAAGAACAAACGTCATCATACTTCTAAGTCGCAATCAACTAACACTAAATCTAAAAAACGTTTACGTGACCAAAAGAACAAGGGAAAACGTAAATTCAATAAGAAATAGTAAATTTAATTTGGCACACTTTCAATTGGCATTTTGCGTTAAAATAGAAAGTGTGTTTTATTGGTCCCTTGGCTCAGCAGGATAGAGCAACTGCCTCCTAAGCAGTAGGTCCCCGGTTCGATTCCGGGAGGGATCATAAATTTTCGGGTCATAATTCCTTTTGGGAGGTTATGGCTCATTTTTTATAAGGAGAAACAGTGAATGAAAACTATAAAATGCAGCGATACGCTCTCAATCAGCAATCATCGCGTTTTCTCATCAGATTTGAATGAGCATGACACCGTCTTTGGTGGCAAAACCTTGATGACGATTGACGATAATTCGTCGATTTCGGCTTCTAGAGTGGCTCGAATCGAGACGGTCACAGCTTCAATCGACCAAGTTAATTTTATCTTGCCATTTAAACTGCAGGATTCGATGTGTACTGAATCTTATGTTTCAGGAGTGGGCACTCGTTCAATCGAAGTTTTTACGAAAATTATCGGCGAGCATCTAAAAACTGGTAAGAGATTTTTGGGATTGACTTGTTTTTCTAGTTTTGTGGTAACGGATAAAAATGTAGTTTTGCCAACCGTGGTACCAGATACAGATGAGGCGGAATTTGTCTGCAGCGGATATAATGACCGCCAATCGGAACGTTTGCAAAAATTATTGCAACAAGAAAAATTCAATAAAAATAGGCTGTTCGTCAAATTAAGTTGATGGCAGTTTACATAAGCAGTTAGATCATAATTGGTCTAGCTGTTTTTTATTTGGCTGACGAGCTTGCTCGGAGCCAAAAAATTTGAAGATTGATACGCTTAA